>WGED01000699.1 GCA_015492915.1 Cyclobacteriaceae bacterium | reverse complement strand
TTTAAAATCAGACACTTCGTTCACGTTTGATTCGTCACCATAAAAGTGCATTATGCCTCCTCGTCAAACGTGCTGATTTTCTTCCCGCCCTGGCGGGACAAGTTGTACTTTAACCTCTCATAACGAAATCCTGGTGAGAATTTTGGGTCCAAAAACAGTATTTGCGTTAATTTTCATTTGACACAACATTAGCGAAGGTCAGACTTCCTTACTGCTTACAAGGCTGACAGATACAACGGCAACGAGTGCTGCGACCCATGCTATCAGTCTTGATGACAAAACACCGTCCAGCTCCGGCAGGCTGGTCCAGATAATTGTCACGACCGTACCGGTGATCATGCCTGCCAAAACACCTCTGGCCCTTATTTTTTTCCACCAGAGTGTCATGAGCAGGGCAGGACCGAAAGAGGCTCCCAGACCCGCCCAGGCATAAGAAACCATGGTAAAGACCAGTTTGGTGGAGGTGATAGAGATAACGAACCCCACGACGCCGACTAAGATGGTTATGAGCCGGCTGAGCATCAGTAATTTCTGTTCCGACACCTCTTTCTCAAAAGTTTTATGATATATATCCTCGATCACTGACGAAGTAATAACCAGTAATTGCGAATCGGCCGTGGACATCATGGCTGCGATGGCGCCCGAGATAAAAATGCCTGCGAGCCATGCCGGCAGCAAGTCGTTGGCCAATTGGGGCATCACATTCTCCACATCATCAAACGCTCCCTGACCGTAATATACCAGCCCGATCAATCCTATCAGCAGCGCCCCCGTGAACGCGGGCACCGCCCAGACAAAAGCTATCCTGCGACTGATTTTGATATTGGCAACACTGTTTATCGACATAAACCGCGTGAGGAGGTGCGGTTGCCCCATGTATCCCAACCCCCAGCTCAGGCCGCTGATCACCACTGCAGCGGCAGCCCATCCTGTCTCTCCGCCCGTAACGTCCGTGAAGTTGGCGCCTGCCGTGGCCATGGCATTGCTGATATTGCGATGCTGCTCCATGATCTCCACAAACCCAACCAGCGGCAGTATGACCAAAGCACCGATCATGATAATGCCTTGTATCAGGTCGGTCCATGCAACAGCGAGGAAGCCCCCCATCATGGTATAAAAAATAATAATGACTGCCCCTATGAGAATTCCATAAATATTCGGGATGCCGAAGGTTACGTTCAGTACTTTGCCTGCACCGTTGAACTGGGCAGCGAGATAAAAAGTAAAAAAGAAAATGATGATAAAGGTAGCTGTCAGCCTGATAGGTTTCGATAAAGAAAGGAAACGCTGCGCAAAAAAATCGGGCAACGTGATGGATTTGCTTGCTTCGGATTGGGCTCTGAGTTTTTCGGCAATCACGTACCAGTAAACGAAAATTCCCGTTACACAGCCGATCGCATCCCACATGCCGATATATCCCGCTGCGTAACCGAGCCCTGGCAGTCCGAGTAGCAGCCACGCCGATTCGCCAGAGGCACGCTCGGAAAAGGCAACCACCCACGGGTTCATCGCCCGCCCGCCAATAATAAAATCCTCATGAGATTTATTGCGATTGTACATAATAAACCCGACAACGAGGATCACTACGAGGTAGAGTAAAAAACCGATCAGCGTAAAGGACATGATGCTTTCATTAATATGTAACTCTCAACTTATAAAAAAGGGAATATTTTGCGAAAGTTACAAACCGCTCGCATATCAGGTCTCCCCTGATATCAGCTCACCTCACACACTGCCATGAAGGAGCATCACTCCTACGGAGCCCTTGCAGGTTTTAGCTGACAAGATTGTTAGAGGGCTGACTTCTCCGGAGCCGGTTGTGCGTCAAAAAGATGATCAAAGGATATCACGGCCCTGAAGTTGCAAAACCATTTATGAAATATTCCATGAGAAAACGATGATTTTTCATCAGGTAACGGAAGGCAGGGGGAATGCAGGAAGATATTAGAACAAGGGTTTCGTTCTGAATTTCAGGCATACAATATCCGGTTTTCAATAAAACGTCCTGATTTGGAGATCTCACCCATCGCGAAACATGACGTTTGACAAAGCATGAGAAATTGGCCTTTTTCCATGAAGGTGATGGTTGCCGGTTTCGGAATTACTTACTCCTGAATGAGTTTCAGACCATTTTAATTTCTCCTCATTTGTTTTACCAGCGATATCTCTTCATTGCTTCCCAACTCAATTGTAAAGCTCACCGATCTGTTAGCATCCCGACCAAGCGAAGGAATGATTAAATATCCCGCCGTTGAGCCTTCGATATTTAATATATCTATTTTATTCGCCTCCGGGATTATTTTCAATCCTTCTTTTGATAAACGCTCCAGATCCGGTACATAGATGACTGTCGGAGACTTAATACTGCCACTCTCCAGCCATTGACATTCAAATTGTCCCGATTCAAAGTCGTAATTATATGACTCGAACATGCCTGACGTCTTAACGGGATAAGGCTTGGCGAGCACTTCAGTCACATACGGCGCTCCTTCCATGTGCTTGCCATAAGCCCAATAGGTATCGCTAAACAGGAATTTATTGAACAGGTTCATGATATAAGCTGCCACAGGTGTGTATTCGGGCGAGACCCCGCCAAAAGCCCCCCACTCACCGATGAGTACCGGCATATTCATCCTTCTGCCCGATTCCGCGATGCGTTCAAATATGAGTTCGGTACGGTCCATGCTTGGGTTGGCAATGCCCTCGGTATCTACAACCAGATCGTATCCGTGTGCCGCATAGGCCACCAATAGATCCTGGTTGCCATTTTCATCGACAAGTGATTGCAGGGCTCCTTTCACGCCCATGTTGGTGAAATAGCTGTGCTCTATGAAAATAATGTGATTTTCATCCACTTCCCTGATTGCATCCCTGGCTTTTTGAAAAAATGCTGTCAGAGGCCCCTTCTCAAATGCCGCATTCACTTCATAGATACCATCGATCACACTTTTATAAACTTCCTTCTCCGAGATCATTTCGAGTACCTTGAGCCGCTCCTCCGGGATACTCCACATCATCATTAACTCCTCTCCGGGAGGTGGCGCCTGCCCGGTTTTCTCCACCAGCACTTTTGCGAAGGCCTGTATGAGCAAAGGCATTACTTTATTTGCTTCAGATCCCATAAACGGTTCATTCATAATGTCAAAGCCGATCACGGTCATATTATCAGCATAGCGCTTTGCGATGTGTTTCCAGAGGTTGATGTAATGATCCTGGATGCCAATACTGTCAGGAGCCGGGGTGTTCTTCCAGAAGTTGTCAAACGCTGTCTGCACTGCCGGACTGATCAGGTATGCGTCACTCCAGATCTCTCCCGTCTGGTGTGGCTGACCATCAGTTATGGTTGCCCATTCGGGAGCCCCATCACTAAATTTGACACTATACAGATCCTGGTGCATATCGAGGAAAACGTAGAGGTCATGATCTGCAGCCCATTGGATCATCTCGTCGATCCCCTTGAGATATTCTTCATTGTACTCTCCGGGCTCCGGCTCCAGGCCGTCCCAGATAATCCCAAGACGGATAACATTGAAACCCCATGACTTGAACTTCGCAAAATCCCCGGGCCCCACATGGCCGAGGTACCCGGTCTCCGGATCCTTATTTACGACATTTATACCGTGTAATATCAACTGCCTTCCTTGCGAATCGATAAATCGCTGTCCTTTTACAGAAACAAATTCCTTTGCCACGTTATCGGTTTGCTGATCGCAAGCAGAAAACAACATCAATGTTAATAACATTACCATTCCCCATATCAATTTCATATTCATTTTACTCGCATTTGGTTTAACCCGGGCAAAAGTAAGTGTAATTAACATGCAAGACCTGTTTTTGGGGCAAACAGACAGGATAAGGGATTAGCAACCTTTCAAGAGGTGCCCATGAGAATTAAGTGATTTTCATCAAATAAATTTACTCAGGGAGAAAAGATAAAAAAGAGCATTGTTTTGGTTCATGCCCTTTCCCAATATATAAAAAGCGAAGACCCGAAAGGATCTTCGCTTTTATTATAAAACTTTATTTTCTCTTATGGATTCATCACCCTCATTACTACCTCAACGGTTGGAGTCTTCCAGGTAAGGGGGTTTTGCAATGTATTTTCATCTGTGAAATCTGTCGGAGTAGTAAAGGCATCAACCGTGCCATGCAAGGCCTCATAATCTTGCTGCATAATTGGATCACTAAATACAACAAATTCCGCCTGACCGATGGCATAAGGAATAACGATTAAAGGATCATCTACAAAAATAAAGGTTAGGGTCAACACATAACCGCTTCCTTCCTTGTATGAAACAGTCCAGTCCCCTGTTTTCGACTGTGGAGTTCCATCAGCACAATCGGTTGTCAAAGTGAAATCATCTTTTATCACAATCAGTGTTGTATCACCTGCTACTGAACAAACATTGTCGCCGGGAACCTGCCAAATTATTTTGGTCAATTCTCCAAACAACATATATGGCATTAACTGATCAGGAGGAGTACTAGCAGGAGGCCATCCGACAGGGATATCCAAGGTATCAAACGGAAGTTGCGGAATTCCCGTTAAACCAACAAACTGAAGGCCTGATGTCTGATTCATAAAATACATTGGCAAAAGTTTCTTTCCCACAGGATTGAATGCTGTTGGCACATTTACTTTTACCACCAGTGATACGGTAGCGCTGCCGGCTGAATTAGAAATCTTAATTTTTACTGTATAACTACCGGTCGTTGATTCTTTGCCTACCGTTAATTCACCGGTTTGTGAATTGATAGTCAGAAAATCCGCACCACCGTCATCTTCAATGGAATAAGTTGGCGTACCCGTTACATCGCCGGCCGGAGCGACTGTTGATTCTTGACCGACTTCCACTTCAGGATTTGGATAGGTAATCCCTGAAGGCGGAGTAACCGGATCTTCACTATCACCACATGAGGCGATAAATACCAGGGCCGCGATGATCATCACGCCCAATAATGATTTTGTAATGTTAAATGTTCTTTTCATTGCACTAATAATTTGTTTAAATAAAATTTCACTTAAATATATGAGAAATACCCTTCCTAAACGTGAAAAGTATATAATTATTTTCAGATTATAACTATAAAATCCCTCATCTTCTTACATCCCACCAGAGTCTTTCAGTAAGCACATCGCCCTCCGGCATTTGGGAAATTGCATCCTCCACGTTAGCACTGTTTCTCAGTCTCTCGCTCAACGGATACAAAATTCTGGATGGCAGCTCTCCGTCCGTATCACCCAGGCTTGTGATAACGCCATCCCGATTTGGAATTACAGGATATCCCGTTCGGCGCATGTACGTAAAAGCCTCATGGAAATTAGGAGCAAAAGCCACCCACAATTGCGTACCGATCTGTTCAAATTGCTCTTCCTGTGTGCCGGAAAGTGTTGCGATGGGAGAAGCCATAAACGTGGTGATGGAATCTTCCGGCACGCCTACTCTTCTCAAAGCCAGTTCGATTCCTCTCCGATAGTGACCATTGGCATCGGAGCCGCCTAAACCGAATAAAGCACATTCAGCCTGCAGGAAAGCAATCTCCGCAGCCGTCATAAGGTAAAGCGGCGCTCCCCTTCCAACTAAGTATTCACCGGGGAATGAGTATTCCTTTTGGACGGCATCACCAAACTCATCGTCCGTCAAACCGTTTATCATCCCTTTATATGTTCCGTCACTCGTGGGCTTGGCATAAATATACAGCCTGGGGTCATTGGTTGAAACCAGTTGGGTGATGATCTTATCGCTCATACGAAAATTCCAGAACCGGAAGGAGTTATACCATGGACTAAACAAAGCGCTGTTATCACCATCCACATTATATTGCACAAGATTATGCTCGTTTTGTTCCATCAATGGATTAGCCAGGCATTCTGTGATAACAGGCTGTGCAGTTGTCGGATCGACATGACGCATGCGCATGGCCAGCCTGAATCGCAATGAGTTGGCCAGTCTGAGCCATTTATCAGAGTCGTTGTTATAAATAGGGTCCTGACCATGCAGATCCACGGTGCCGTCAGCCTGCTTCAGCACTTCAATATCTTCCCCCAATCTCCTGAGCATGTCAGGGTAAATAACCTCCTGTTTGTCGTATTTAGGCGATAATTCACCTGTTATATTGCCAAAGCCTCCCTCAAAATAAGGGATGCTGCCGTAAGCATCAGTAAGCCTGGCGTATGACAGTACGGCCAATATGTCGGATACAGCATATTGTAACGGATTTTCCTTTTCCGCGCCCGGTCCGGTCAGCTTCATGACCTCAATATAATATTTCAGCTTACTTTGGTATTCGCTGTCATACAATGACTCATAGGAAGAGCCTGACAGATCCTGAAAAAACTGATCTATGATATGATCATTATTCACACCGACATAATAGTGGGCCATCTGGCTGGCAATTTTATAGCCGTAACCGCCTGCCGCTCCTGATCGAAGACAATTTCTTGCTCCTGTGGCAAACAGATATGCCGGATCCACATTTTTTTCCGTGATGCCGTTGGGGTTGGTGTTGAGATCCTCAAACCTTTTATCGCATCCCGTGAAAAACAATAATACTGGAATGAGCAGAAATATATATTTTTTCATTGCTTTATGCTTTTTTTTCATTTTCCAAGTCATTAAAATCCAATCCTTATATTAAACCCGATCGATCTGGTCGAGGGCAGGGCGCTTTGTTCAAATCCATTGCCCACATTCCCTGCACTGTATCCTGCCTCCGGATCAATATGATCGGCAGGCTTATAGAAGAAAAATAAGTTTCGCCCTGTGATTGATACCGTCAGGTTTGTCATTTTTATTTTGCTTATCAGATCAGCGGGGAATGAATAGCTCAACGCGGCCTCGCGCAATCTGATACTTGAAGCGTCGAGTACCGATCCCGTAATTACCCTGAGGCTGTAAGGCAGGTAACCTCTCCAGGCCATGTCCGGTATCGGTGTCGTATTTGGCTCGCCCGTATTTTCTACAATGCCCGGGAATACATATCCGCCCGGTTCCACACCGGGGATTGGCAGACCATTTTTATCATGGGTAGCGAACCATTCTTCTCTTCCTTCAAGCGTCTCCGCATCCGTACCCCACAGCATCTTATAAGTTTTTCCCCATGAATATATCTCTGACCCCATGGTGCCGTCGATCAGGAAGCTCAGACTCAGACCCTTGAACCTGAATGTATTTGATAATCCGAAAATGTAATCTGGATTGACGCTGCCGTGCACTTTCAGCTCGCCCTGCATCGGAAATCCGAACTCATTAATGAGGACATTGCCGTTTTCATCTCTTTTGTAATCAAATCCGATGATCTGGCCGTATTCCTCACCCGGCCGCGCTTCGATTGAGGCATGCCATTCCTGAACGAGTGTAATGGACTCGAGATCCGGATGGATACTTCTGACCAGCGAATTGTTTTTAGACCATGTGCCGGTAGCTTCCCATGAAAAACCTGTGGGTGAATCAATGATCAATGCAGTAAGCTGCAACTCCACACCTGTGTTCTGTAATTCTCCCGAATTCAGCCTTTTAGACGAATATCCCGTCGATTTCGGTACCGGTACAGACATGATCTGGTTTTTTGCCAGGCTGTAGTAATAGGTAAAATCAAGGCTCAGCCTGTTATCAAAAAAGCCGAGTTCTGTCCCGATTTCCCATGTATTCGTGATCTCCGGTTTCAGATCAGGCGTCAACAGACTGCCCGGAAGCCCTACCATGCTGTATGGAAGCGGATTTTGGTAAATACTGTACGTCGGCACCAACGAGTATGGTCCGGTATCATTACCGATCTGGGCTATTGACCCTCTCAACTTGCCTAAAGAGAAAAATTCGGGCAATTTAAAGGTATTGCCAAATACCCAACTCACGTTGGCCGAATAATAATTGTATTGGTTATCGCCCAGCGGCAGGGTTGAAGACCAGTCACTTCTGTATGTCAGATCAATGTAAACATCATCATCGAAAGAAATATTGCCCAATGCATACAACGACCACACTTCCTTTTCGGAACGGTATTCACCGGTATAATATTCACTCAGATTTGATACATGGTAAAATCCCGGAATCTGAAGTCCCTGCCCACTCTGGCTCACACTGCTGTAATTATTTAACCTGTAATTCCCCCCAAGGCTGATGCCGTAATAAATCTTATTTGCATTTGAGTTATAAGATAGGAGGAAGTCAGAATTCCACTCAAAACTCTTGCTCATCCAATGGCTGTACGATCCACGCCCGTTGGCGGTAGTAAAAGAGCCTTTATTGACCCACTCTCTGTTTTCGAATGCAGACTGGTCCATACCTGTTCTCAACAGAAGATCCCACTTATCGTTAAAGATCGTTTTAATGGACAAAGATGTCTGGTATCTGTCTTTAATGTCATTGTTTCCCATATTCTCAAGCGACCAGTAAGGATTGCCAAAGGTTTTGTCAAGGGCCCAGGTCATCTCCTCCCCATTTTCGTCATAAATGTTATTTTTAAGGCTTTCCGCACTTATATTCCTTGGAAGGATAGATAAACTCAAAGGAGCGTTTCCTCCATTTTCTCTGAGTAGCGGCCTGTTTTTACCATTTTGGCGTATGTAGGTAACCTTGGCATCAATCTCGAAGATATCCTTGATTTTTTTAAACCCCCGTGCATTAAATGTCTGCCTTGACAACTCATTGTTCGGCATAATACCACTTTGGCGCTGATCGGTAAGTGACACACGCAGGGAAGCATCTTCACCACCGGCGTCGAATGCAATGTTATTTACCAGATTGCTGCCATTCCTGAAAAACTCCTCAAACTGATTGGGTGGCACTTCATAAGGTACCCGCTCACCGGTCCAGTCAATTTTCATGGAACCATCCATTTCGGGGCCATAACTCCAAATATTAGGGTGATCAAGTTTTGTGTTGTTCGGATTGGTAATGGGATATTGACCTCTTAATCCACCCTGACCATAAACATTTTGGAGATCAGGAAAAACAAACGGTTGATCCACCGTGTAAGTCGAACTCACAGTCAGGCCGATACCTTTTTCACGGGCACCCTTTTTGGTCGTAATGAGAATAACGCCATTTGCTCCCCGGCTGCCATACACCGCGGCAGCGCCGGCGCCCTTCAGCACAGATATCGATTCAATATCCTCCGGGTTGATATCAGCCAGTGCATCGCCGTAGTCCCTGTTCGGATAATTACTGGCATTGTAGCCGGCGCCCATCGGAATACCATCGATCACAAATAATGGCCGGTTATTGCCCAGCATCGACGAAATACCACGCAGAACAACACGTGTAGAACCTCCGACGCCGGTGGCCGATTGGGTGATCTGCAATCCCGCAACCTTGCCCGACAACGCATCGATAAAATTATCTGCTTTTACATTATTAACTTCATCGCCTTTGACCTGGGTGACAGAATATCCCAGAGATTCTTTTTCACGTTCAATGCTTAAACCTGTTACAACAATCTCGGATAGGGATTCAATGTTTTCAATCAGCGCCACATCCACGATACGCTTATCTCCGACTTCTACTTCTTCCGTTACATAACCGACATAAGAGAACACCAGCACCGCATCGTTACTTTCTACCTCTATGGAATATTCACCATTTATATCGGTGATCGTACCTTTGGAGGTACCCTTGATAAGCACATTCACTCCGGGCAGTCCTTCCCCGTCGACCATGGAGGTCACCCTTCCTTTGACCAATCTTGCCTGAGACGCAGCCAATGGTGATATTACAATGAGATTGTCTTCAAGTATCTGATACCGAAGTCCCGCCTTTTTTGTGATGTCGGCCAGCAATACTTCGACAGAATGTTCGCCTGCTGCAACCTTTACCTTTTGAGTGAGGTCGATGAGGTCATCGCTGTAAAAAAACCGGTAATTACTTTTTGTCTGGATGTCATCAAAAACCTCCTTGACCGGTTTGTTTCCCGCCTTGATATGAACCTTCTCAGTTTGTGACCACGCAGCGGCCGACACCTGCATGATGCTCAGAAACAGTAAGTAAACTGTTAATCTCATAGTTAAATACCTTTTGGCCGGACCACCTGAAATAGCCCGGCAGAGTGTAAAAATTTTCATACTTTTGTAAAGGTTTCAGTTTAAATTTCTGTTGTTATCATCTATTGCTTTCATTACCTGACTGAAATCTTTGGAACCGGATTGCATGGCCGTGCCTTCCGGTTCCATCTTTTCGTCCATTATCTTCACTCCGGCACGGCCTATCCAAATGTCTCGTTCCTCAATCTTGTAATCAATAGAGGAAGCAAGCCTGATAGCAGCCATCACCTGCTCGATCGTTTCATTTTCAATGGTTCCTGTGAATTTGTATTTTTTAATCTCCTCGTCAACAAAGTGAATCCGAACATCATACCTCCGCTCCAGTGTCACCGCTAATTTTTCCATCGGCTCACTTCTGAAAATCAACCGCCCGCTTTTCCACGAAATATAACGGCTGGGGTCAATGCTTTTTGAGAGCACCAATTTCGGTTGTATTTCAGGTAATTTTTTTATTTTTTCTTTTTTGATTTCCGGCGGTGTAATGTTTTGAGATCCTTTATATAAAACTATCCGCTCATTTGGCTCCAACTTTATCTCTTTCCCACTGATTTTACCCTCCGGCGACGACTTCAGAATACTGATTGAACCTTCTACCAGCGTTGTTTCCACCGTGTTATCCTCAGGATAAGATTTTACATTGAACCTGGTGCCAAAAACCTTCACGATAATATCATGGGTTTTCACCAAAAATTGCTTATGGTCATCTTTGGCAACCTCAAAAAACGCCTCCCCTTCCAGATAAACTTCGCGACTGTGCGGTGCAAACTCTTTTGGATATTTCAACTTCGAACCGGCGTTGAGCCATATTTTGCTGCCATCCGGCAAGATGATCTTAGTCTTGCTCCCTTTCGGTGTTTCAACAATATGCCACGCAATCTGAGCGTCCTGTATCAGACCGGGAGATTGAAAAACAAACCATGACACGGCAAATCCGATGATGAAGACAGCGGCAGCCATCCATAGCCTGCTATGAGAAAAACGCCTTTTTTTGTGGCTTACGCGAAGGGTGGGCTTTTCAATCCTGCCAAGTACATTCCGGAGATCGTCTTGAATATCCCTATCTTTTAATTTACTCCCGAACTCAATGGAATTCCATGTATCTCTGATCTGATCAAAATGTGCGCGGTTTGCCGGATCGGATTTCACCCATTCATTGAGAAGGGTGATATCGGCCTGCGAGGCCTCTCCCATCAGAAACCTGACTATGATATTTTGATCAAAATTTTCTTTTAATTCCATCGAAATGAGTCTGATAATGATAAGGCAATCAGGATGCTTTTTCTACTTACAAAAACTAATTTTCCATTGAACCCAAAATTCTCAATAACCTTTCTATTCCGAGCTTAAACTACGTCAAAATCAGGTACTTCGTCCACGTTTGATTCGTCACCATAAAAGTGCATTATGCCTACTCGTCAAACGTGCTGATTTTCTTCCCGCCCTGGCGGGACAAGTTGTACTTTAA
>WGED01000698.1 GCA_015492915.1 Cyclobacteriaceae bacterium | reverse complement strand
GATCACGGGCTTCAGGGATAGAGAAACCGAAAAGGTCTGGGAAGGCAGATTTTCGCGCAAGCTGCCTCGCAGTATCCAGGCGGTCGCGCGGCGGAAGTTACGTATGCTGAACAATGCCCATAGCCTGGACGATCTCCGTGTCCCGCCGGCCAATCGGCTTGAAGCATTGAAAGGTAAACGAAAAGGCCAGTACAGCATCCGGATCAATGACCAATGGCGCATCTGTTTTGCATGGGTCGACGGTAATGCAAGCCATGTCGAGATCGTGGATTATCACTAGGACAGCATTATGAAGCAATTACCCAACATTCATCCTGGAGAGGTACTCCTGGAAGAGTTCCTCAAGCCCCTCGGCATCAGCCAGAACCGGCTGGCGCGCACGATGAGAGTACCGCCGCGGCGCATCAACGAGATCGTGCATGGCAAGCGCGCGATTACGGCGGATACCGCCATCAGACTCGCGCGCGCTTTGGGAACGTCTGAGCAATTCTGGATGGGGCTGCAGGCCGACTATGATCTGGAGGAAGCCCATAAGGCGGCGCGTAGTGAGCTTGAGAAGGTTGGAAATATTGCCGCCTAGACTGCGAACTTTCTCAAAGAAGGTTACTTATTTCACTCTGCAGTCTTCATGTCTCACGTTGTACGTTTAAAGCACTTTATCCATGAGGTGCTCGGCGATATTTTTGCGACGCACATTGTAAGTATCAACACGAGAAAGATGATATGGGCAAAAAAATAAACCAAATAAACATTGAATCTTATAAGAAGGGAAAATTGCTTGAACTGCTTGAAAAAACTCAGGATAAACGGCGATACCATAATTTGTATTTATTGTCGTGCTATTTTTCTCAAGACTCGGCTCGTAAATTGATAAATGAGATATATGATGATGTGTACCTTCGTGAGGTTCTAATTTACGTAGATAGAAAAACAGCTGTATCTATTGGAGAGGGTGATCTTTACAGGTTTTGTGAATCGTTTGAAGATGTAAGTGTAAAGCTACATGCTGTAGATGCCAATTGCCTGTTTCACAGTAAGGCATATGCTTTGATTTCCTTTGATGAAAACAACAAAATATATTGCGGGAGCCTAGTCATTGGGTCAGCAAATTTAACAGGGCAGGGGCTGACCAACAGGAGTGGTAACATTGAATCTTTGTTGGATACGCAAGATAGCACTATGCTATCGCAGTTTATAAAACAAATAGGTGGTTTAAGAATCATTCCTATAGAAGATCTTGAGAAATATCGCAATTCTCAGGAATATAATTTTAAGTATGCTTTACTACAAGAAGGAGCCTTCATTCATAAATGGATGGGAAATTTGGGGCAGTACCTTTCTGTAAGATATCAATTGAATGAGAATGGAAGACGAAGAATAGGTGATGACTCATTTAGACAGGCGGGCTTCAATATTGAGGCTGCAACCATAAGTAAAATGTATTTTAATTTTGATTATGAGCCGCCACACCTTGGGGGTGCTAATAATCTAACGAGAAACTATGGGATTGAAACCTATCTAGGATATTGGATGCCAACTTCAGCGATTGAAAAAATGTCTAAAAAAACAGAATATGAAAAATTCCGCAGTGAGTTAAAAAACCAGATAGCCATTCAAATGGATAAAATAAAAGTCTCTATTGAAGGTGATCTAAGTCTTCTTAGATCTGAAAATATAATTCAGGAATCAGATGTTAATCCAGTCGATTCGTTTAAAAATAAAGTAGAAGAGTTACTTGCCGATGATCTGAAGCTTAGTCGGATATTTAGCAAGTATGAAATATTTTCTTTGCCATACGATATTAAACAAAATGAGGAAATAGAAGAGCTATATAAAGAGATGGTTTCTTTGTCAGAGTCAAGAAAGAGAAAAAATGTGACAATGAAAGCGTTTCTGGCTGCAATAGATAATACCTCCTTAGATAAATTTCGATATTTAATTGCTGAGAGCATGAAGTAAGATGCAGAAAATCCCCCAGCGCTACTCATAAGATTTGTGATTTTCTATTCCGCTACGGTTTTTTCCTCTTTTGGGTGTCGTTGCATGCTATTGCTAGCTCCCTGCCTCCAGTCGCCCATTTGAAATGGATCGCTAGTTGTGACGACGTAAGGTTTCAGTTGGTGGTGTAGAAGGTGGTCCGTACATAATCAGGATATTTTGAAATAGGCTCTCACCATGACGAAACTGGACACCTTACACAGGCAGTGGACCATGCTGCGTCACATCCCTTCCTATCCGGGCAAAGTAGACACGGGTACCCTGTGCAGGAAACTTGAGGACGAGGGGTTCCCAG
>WGED01000697.1 GCA_015492915.1 Cyclobacteriaceae bacterium | reverse complement strand
TTGATCATTTCGAAAAAAGGCTTCAACAACGCGCCCTGTTCTTCATTGATCCTGTAAAAGATCGTTTGACCGACTTTATTGTCGACGATCAGATTTCCGTCTTTCATTTTCCGCAGATGCTGTGATATGGCGGGAATGGTCATTCCCAGCACATCGCTGAGGTCGCAGGGGCACATTTCGCCTTCCTGATAGAGGAGATATAATATTTTCAACCGCACTTCATTGCCTGCCAGGTTAAACAGCTTCGCGAGTCCGGCTATGGATTTTCGGGCATTTTTAATGTCCTCTTTGCAGGCAGTGATTTGCTCCCTGTCGGCAAATACTCTGATGCAGGTTACGGGCTTGGTCATTTCTCTTTTTTGTTTAAGTGTATAAAATTAACGGACATTGCTTTAATATGTTTAATTATTTAAGAAAATTCTTAAATATGTCAACTTTATGACAATTCACTTTAAGAAAGGAGTACAAAGGAATTATTATGAAAATTTCATCAAATTCTCATGCTTGAAAAATGAAAGGCTTTCCGATCATTCAGTGTTGATCTGTCATAAAGATTTCGAGTTTGGAGCCTGCCCTGATAGAGGCATAACTGATACGCGGTTCGGTAAAGGAATTACCGTTTAGTTTGACTTCTTTGATGTATTTATTCGTTTTCGAATTGTTGTGTACGATTATCTTAAAAGAACCATCCGGTACTTTAATCGAGGCCTCGTCAATCAGGGGTCTTCCGATTATGAATTCCGGGTTTCCAGGCGCCAGTTGATAAATCCCCAACGCATTGAGCACGTACCAGGCCGACATCTGGCCGCAGTCTTCATTGCCGATAATGCCTTCGGGTATGGGTTTATAAAAATGGTAGAGGATGGTGTCGAGCACTTCGTTGGTGCGCCATGGTCTGTCGGTAAAGTGATAGAGATAGGGGATATGGTGGCTGGGCTCATTGCCGTGAGCGTACTGACCGATCAGGCCTGTGATATCGCCCGAAGCATGCTCGCCTTCTATTTTTGTAGAGGTTGTAAAAAGCGTATCAAGCCAGATGCCGAATGCCTCAGGACCTCCCATTAATTTGGCCAGGCCCTCGGGATCATGGGGCACGAAAGGTGTCCACTGGTAGGCATTGCCCTCCACAAACTCGCTTTTCTGATGATTGGAATATCTTGGATTGAAATTTCTATCCCACGAGCCGTCACTGCGCACACCGCGCATGAATTTTACCCTTTTGTCGAAATAGTGCTGCCAAGCGTTTCCTTTCTCAAAGAATACTGTAGCTGTGTCTGCATTTCCCGCTATTTGTGCCAGCTTGCCCACACACCAGTCGTAATACGCCATCTCCAGTCCGTATGACACAGATTCGGAGCATTTGTCAACGGGCACAAAACCGAGTTTTTCCTTGTAGTAAATATGGGTTGGCATCACGCCGGCTGCGCTCGTACCTTTATGCCGGTCATAGAACTCCTGCTGCCAGGTAGCGCTGGTGACAGCTGCTCTTAGCAAATTATTGATGTTGCCGGTGAGGAGCCCTTTCTGAGCTGCATCGGCGATAACGGTTACTGCAGGATAACCTACCATAGTGCCCGTGTAATTGCCGTTGAGAGGCCATTTTGGTAACAGGCCACCCTCCAGATAATGCTGGTAAAGGTCAATGGCCCATGTGCCTGCCCGTTGTGGTTCGATAATGGTCATGAGCGGGTACCAGCTTCTGAATACATCCCAGAGCGAATAGACCGTGTAATGCTCTTTGCCTTCCGCCTGGTGAATTTTACGGTCAACCCCCATGTAGCGACCGTCATTGTCATGGAAGATCATCGGAGCGATTTTACAATGGTAGAGGGCGGTGTAGAAGTTTTTCAATACGGAAGAATCACCGGTCTTTATTGTAATGGTTGAAAGTTCCCTGCGCCAGTCATCCTTTGCTGCGGTTACGGTTTCTTCGAAAGAACCCGTCGATGCTTCTTTTTGCCAATTCACCAAAGCGCCGTTGGCGTCAACCGATGAAAGAGCCACTCGCGCCTCGAGGGGGGTGTTATCATTGCCGAAAGAGGTATACAGCATGACCGTCCGTCCTCTACCCTCATCGCCCTCCACAGGTTTATCGTCTATGAAAATTTGATGATTTTTCATGGATCTGTTAAAAGAGCAACGAAACCAGACGGGGTCTTCGGCAGCCCATCCACTGGTCAGGCGGTAGCCCTCGATGGTATGGTCGTCAATGATCTTTACCTCACTCTCGATAATCTTGTGGCCCCAGTTAGGCTGCAACACATGACCGAGATCAATCATCAGGCCGGCCTCTTTGCTTTCAGGATAGGTATATCTGTGCCACCCCGTCCGCTTTGTGGCTGCGAGTTCTGCCATGACATTCCAGGGCTGCACGGCCACCTTGTAGTAACCGGGTGAAGCACTTTCTGACTCGTGTGAGAAGAATGCGACGGGTTTTTCTTCAGGAAATTTTCCTGTAAAAGGCAAAAAGAGGATATCCCCCAGGTCACCGATGCCTGTTCCGCTGAGGTGTGTGTGGCTAAAACCGTAAAGCGTGGTATCCTCATAGTGATAGCCGCTGCTGGCATCCCAACCCATCAGGTGCGTGTCGGGGCTTAGCTGCACTCGTCCGTGCGGCGCCACAGCGCCCGGAAAGGTGTGGCCGTGAAAACCCGTTCCAATAAAGGGATCGACGTAACTCAGAATGTCGATCATGGCAGGCTGATTCAGGACTACCGGTTTTTCTGGCTGGCAGGCCATAATGCTGATACACACAAGGACGGTTAAAAATGACTTATTTCTCATAGGAACAGATTGAATATCGCATACGGTCTTTCGGTTGTAAAAATAAGAAGTGCCGGAAACATCGCATGAGAAAATGGTAATTTTCCCATGGAAGCATCATTGCAAACTGAGGGAGGCCTCCCGCTAAAGCGGGACAGGCTCGGAATTCTGCAAATGACAGAATCCGGGGACTATCATTTTATTCTTTAACAATAAAGAAATATGATGCACAGCGCGCGTGGCGAGGTATCTGAATTGAGGTGAGTTACATCTGCGAAAAACAATGCAATGGACTATGAAAAAGCAATGATTTTATCATGATAATACTTTTCCGGAGAATTAGCAATCACATTTTTTAGTATCGTAAATAACTGATAATCAGTCTGTATGTGTGATTGCATGAAAAAATCATGATTTTTTTTCATGGTTTTGTAAGGGTAAATTCCATGTGGTGTGTGATGGATGTGTAAGCATCAAAACAGAAACATGGTATTATTTCAAACTAAAATTTACAGAACAATGAAAAAGATCAGATTATCATCCATCGCATTTATGTTAATGGCCAGCATTTTTTATGTGGGCTGTCAGTCAGATGTTGAAACCCCGAGTCCGCAGTCAAGCATATTGCCTGACAGATTCGGTATTGACATTCCCGACGGGTTGAGCAATGACAATGCCACCACGGGTGGTCGCATAGCGGAGATTGATTCCCTCAGCGGCAATGAGATTTATCATTACCTCAGTTTTTTCATCAATGTGGGAGAAGAAGGTGCGAACATAGTCGGAGATATCATCCGCAGCATCAAGAAGTATGACATCAACCATCCAATGAGTCTCTCTTATGAAAGTGACGACGACGGCAGGACCAAAAACCTCGTCGTGAAGGAAAATCCCTCTTTTGACGGCCGTGACTGGGAATTCGTATTGACCATCACCGATGCTGAGTCGGAAGGCGAAGTTGATGGCGGCAAGGGGCTCCAGATATTCTGGAACCGGTATCCGATCAAAGGTATCGCTATCATCAAGCCGTACAACCTCGACAGAAACAGTAACTTCGAATGTGGCAAAGATGCTATGGTAAGCATAGAGTACAGCGAGGCAGGTGATCACGGTTATGAGCAGCACATGATCGTTTCTATCGGCAATATCGATACGGGCATGGAAGAGCCGGACGATATTTACATGTTGAGCGCTATGAAGATGTTTGTAGGTAAGAATGGCGATGTCATAGATATTTACGGCAACTCCGATCATCCTTACGCACGCTTCCTGACTGAAAAAACAGGGTACAACTGGGCATTTGTTGCATCAGGTTCGGAAAGGCTTGACATTGGGGTGGCGGAAGTTGGTCTGCCGCCGAGCGTACTCGATGAACCATCAAGAGAAATACTCCTCGGATATTACAGTCTTAAAAATGTATTCGAAAGAGAGATTCTGGCTGTATGGCCGAACATCGACAGGGAAACGCTCAATGCAATTCTCCACAACATGGAAGCGCCTGCATACTTTGATACTGACGGATTTGTGAGCGGCGGCACATCACCAGGTGAGATGTACGACATTTTTGCCGAGCGTCTCGATATCCTCAGTCCGTACAATCCAAAAGAGATCAGGAACTTAACGATATCATTTCAATAGTCAACTTTTTTATCGTGTCAACCGGAAAAGGCCATCGTTTGATGGCTTTTTTTGTGTTTTGGAAGACAGATAAGATTTTCTCAAAATGAAGAATTCTGCTTATATTGAATATCAGACTCTTTTTTTGATAAAAATTTTAGACTTATGGAAAATCAACAACAAGCACCCGTCATGTCGGTAGGAGACTGGATACTGACATTGTTTATTACTGCCATTCCGTTAATCGGACTTGTCATGCTGTTTGTATGGGCTTTTGGCAGCGGCGACAACCCCAACAAAACCAACTATGCAAAAGGAGCATTGATACTGTACGCCATTATGATCGGCATATACCTGGTTATCATGATCATGTTCGGCGCAGCCTTTATGGGGATGAGTACCATGTCCACTTAAGGTATCTGACACGATATAATTAATAGCAGGCATATGACCTGCTTTTTTTATGCAGTACTAACCGCGATTACTAAAATATTTAGTAATTTGCTTGTATGTTTAGTCAATACAAAAAGGGCAGGGGTGCGCAGTTCAACACGGCGAACAAGTTTTTATCAACAAGGTTTGTAAGAGAACACATAGAGGGGATAGATCTTCAGGAAGAAATAAGATATGAAAGACAGGTGTTTTTTGAAGAGCCAAAGAAAATCCTCTCCAAAAATTCCAGCCCCGATATACCGTACGATTATTCCATCAATCCGTATCAGGGCTGTGAACACGGCTGCGTATATTGCTACGCCCGTAATGTGCACACATACTGGGGGTTCAGCGCAGGGCTCGACTGGGAGACAAAAATCATTGCAAAGAAAAATGCCCCGCAATTGTTGGAGAAAGCGTTTCTATCAGAAAGCTGGACGCCCCGGATGGTAGCGCTCTCGGGCAACACAGACCCGTACCAGCCATTGGAAAGACAATTGAAAATAACCCGTTCGTTGTTGAAAGTATTTCTGAAGTACAGGAATCCCGTCGGCACCGTCACTAAAAACAGTCTCGTAAAGCGGGATCTCGATTTGCTAATAGAATTGGCAAAACATCAATTGATCAAGGTAATGTTTTCTGTTACAACCCTTGATGAAAAATTGAGGAGGATACTGGAGCCGAGGACAGCTCATGCCATGAAAATCATGAAGACAATAAGCCAACTGGCCGCGGCAAAAATTCCTGTAGGTGTAATGGTTGGACCGATCATCCCGTCTATTAACGACCATGAGATTGATGCCATTTTAAAGACAGCATCGCAGCACGGGGCAATGTCTGCCAATTATACGATGGCGAGGTTCAATGGAGATGTGGAGGAAATATTTGCCGACTGGCTGAGTAAAAATTTTCCTGACAGATTTGACAAAGTATGGAATAAAGTGAAAAGCCTGCACGGAGGAAAAGTCTCGGAAACGAGATTCGGCTTGCGGATGCACGGAGAGGGAAAATATGCAGAAACACTGCGCAGCTTGTTTGCGGCGTCATACAAAAAATATTTCTCTGACAAAGGAATGCCGGAATTGCGCACGGATCTTTTTAGGAGGAAAGGTATAATACCCCTGTTTGGTCAACAATAGAAAAAATAGCCTGATTCTCATGGCTTAGTTCAGTCGTGCGAGAATGATGAGCAGCAGGCCTGCAATAAAACTGATGAACATCATTGCGATAAGCCTATTGGTTCCCTTGGGGGCATTGGCGAACTCTTTCCAGATAAAAACACCCCATGCTGCCGCTACCATTGTGGCGCCTTGTCCCAGGCCGTAAGAGATCGCAAATCCAGCTTGTTCTGATGCAATGAAGCTAAAGCTGTTGCCGATGCTCCAGATTGCTCCTCCCAGCAGCCCGATGATATGGAGTCTGGGCGTACCAATGGTAAAGTAAGCTTTAAAAGTGACCGGTTTGCCACTAAAGGGCTTGTACATGGCGATGGTATTCCAGATGAAATTGGATAACAGAATTCCGATGGCAAAAACAAAAGTAGCACTGTAAGGGGTGAATTTTCCCGGTTCGGGATTGGCGAAATCAAGCGACATTGAAGCGGCCACAAAACGATAGAAAAAGCCCATGGCAATACCTCCGAGGATAGACAAAACTATTCCCCTGACGGGCGTCTTTTGCTCGGAATCTGTGAGTCTGCGGTAGGCTACTGCATCGAATAAAATGGCGAGTGTCACAAGAGCCACACCGGTGAACAGCAAAACGGGGTCGCCTATGGGTGTCGCGATATAATTAGTAATTACACCAATGACGAGCGCCAGCCCGATTCCTATCGGAAAGGCAATGGCCATGCCCGCGATATTGATGGCGGCAACTATGAGGATATTGGCAAAATTAAATACAATGCCCCCGACGAAGGCAGATAGATAGGAAGATGTATTCGTCTGAGCAAGGTCCTTAATAAATGATCTGCCCTCAGTCCCGAAACTTCCAAGCGTCAGTCCGAAAATGAGAGACATCAGTACAATGCCGATGGCGTAGTCCCAATAAAATAGCTGAAAAGGCCATTCTTTGGTGGCCAGTTTTTGTGTGTTGGCCCAACTGCCCCAGCACAGCATCGTGATCACGCACAGAAAAACAGCAAGGGCATAGCTTTGAGGTATGAACATGATATGTCTTTTAAGTGGTTATTCATCTTTTTTGAACTTCTGAAGTTTAGTAAAAAAATCTCTGAGGACAGGGTCTCTGCGCACATGATAAACCATCCGTATAAGGTGTCTGTTATTATCAAAACTGTAAGTATCGAAATCGGACACTCTGGGTGCATGCACAATTTGTGACGGAGTCCAGCTTCGATTAATCATATATGTCACGGCAGTCATATCCCACAATACCTTTGACCAGGCAAAATGGTCTTTATGATAATCCTTGAAAATGGTCAATAAATAATCCGAAATCTCATTGCGGTCTTTAAGATAGCGCTCCATTTCCGGAACAGTGGTCGTGAACTGGCTGACCACACCCATGCATGGGTACTGGACGAACGGCACACCGCTGTCAAAGATCACATTGGCGGCTACTTTGTCCTGCGACAGGTTAAATTCACGGGTGTCGGGCCAGAAATGCGCATTACCCCCCAGCCAGATCACAACAATATTTCGGGTGATTTCAGGCTTGAGCAAAATGGCATTGGCAACATTGGTGATGGCGCCGACAGCAATAACGTAGAGTGGATCTTCAGGAGAGTGGATCAAAGCCCTCTTAATGAGGTCCTTTGTAGCAGGGCTTGACTCCGGACTCATTTTATCGGTAAGATAACGGGTCGAACCCTTGAAGGCCATGCCCCTGTTCCTGACGCCCATCTTACCCATGATCCTCTGTATTTCTTCGTAGCTGAGTTCCATACCTTTTTTGGGTGTATCGGCCCTGTTGTTTGAAAAGGGAGCCGCATACACGGCTTTCAGTTTAAAGTTTTCGCCTGAAAGCAATGCATAAACCAATGCAAACTGATCATCAATCTCATTATAGGTGTCCGTGTCGAGAACCACTTCGGCGCCAGAGGCCGGTTTTTCAAGCATCTTAAGGCGTTGAATATCTGAAATTTCAACGTATTGCTGAGCGGATGCATTCAATGTGATTAGCAATAATGGTAAAAATGCTATGGTTTTCATGACTTATATTTTTAAAAATTCAAATCCTTCCTGTATGGCACTGATGCCTGCGCACCCATTTTTGTCACGGACAAGGATGCTGCCTTTACGGCAAATGACGCAGCGTCTTTCAATGATTTTCCTTCTGACAGAGCCGTTACAAGTGCGCCGTTGAAAGTATCGCCGGCGGCGGTTGTGTCGATCGCTTTCACAGTGGGAGCCGGGATCAGTTCTTCTGAATCAGCTCCCGAAATAAATGCTCCAGCCGACCCCAGGGTAATAATTACATTCTCAACACCTTTTGCTTTCAATTTTGCAGCGGCCTTTTTTGCTGATGCTTCGCCATTTACTTTAATTCCCGTAAGTAATTCTGTCTCTGTCTCATTTGGCGTAATCATGTAAAGGCATTGCAATAATTCGTCGGGCAGAAACTGTGCAGGTGCCGGATTCAATATGACTTTTACACTATTTTTTGCTGCCAAATCTGCAGCATAGGCGACAGTTTCAAGGGGTATTTCCAATTGCATCAATACAAATGTTGAAGATATGATCTGTGACGCAGCCCGGTCAATGTCCTCTTTATTGAGTGCCCCGTTGGCGCCCAACGCTACAGAAATACTGTTTTCTCCATGATCATCTACCATAATCAGCGCCACACCTGACGGTTTATCGGGATCTGTAGCTATATGGCGGGTGTCAATGCCTTCTTTCTCAAACAATTGTATTGCTTGCCTGCCAAATATATCGTTACCTGTTTTCGTAATAAAAAGGACATCGCCTTCCAATCTGGCGGCAGCTACAGCCTGATTGGCACCTTTGCCACCGGGATTCATTATGAAATCACCTCCGAGTACCGTCTCGCCCGGTGCGGGAAGTACAGCCGATTTGATTACCATGTCGGTGTTGCTGCTGCCTATAACAATGATTTTTCCCATGAATACTTAACTCATTCTTCTTTCAATTATCATTAAATTTAACAATCGAAATGTAATAAATATAAGCCTGATCCTGATTTGTCGATTTCCCTGTTATCCACAGGAAGCCGCAAATCGATCTCTTTCTTAACATTTCGAATATTTCATGCTGAAAAAATCATTGATTTTTCATGTATTTTTTATGAAGTTAATGCACTGTTTTCCAGTCATCTTCATGACTTTTCAGAGGTTACTTGCCACAGACAGATAGTATAAAATTTCGGGTTGCAAGTGAGCAGTTTCATCGGTCGTCCTTTCATTTAAGTTCGTAACACAAAATAAATTGATTGTCATGAGGTTATATTGCTGTATAATCTCAAAAAAAATTACATGTATTTTGGCATTATCCTAAAAAGTTGATATTCGCCAAAGCAACAGAATGAAACGGATTTTTACTTATATCTTTTATTTAAGCTTTCTGGCCTATCTATTTGGGTGTCAGCAGAAAATGATATGTCCTGCCTATCACTCTTATTTCATTCTCGACATCGATGAAACACGCAAAACTTTTTCACTATTCGGGGAAGATTCCCTGCCTAAAAAGAACTGGGAGGTAGATAAACAGAAATTCGGAATAGCCAGGGAGAAATCCCGAAACAAAAAGCTGAAGGAAATGCGTATCATTTCCATGAATTCTGTTTATAAAAAACTTGAAGACCCGTTTGAGCAATATCAGAGGGAATTTGCTGAATCCGAGACAGCTCCTGTGCTCGACTCTGCTGCTATTCTCGAAAGAGCCAGATCTAATCCTAATGAGATTACGAATATTGATCAGATGATCTATCTCTATCATTATGGCAAATATCTGCGTAGGCATAAGCGTGATGAAGAACAGCTCAGAGAAGATATGGAGCAGGATGACGAACCGTTGATCAAGGAAGAACCAGAAGCGCCAAAAAAGAAAAAACGAGGCCTATTTAGAAAGAAAAGGAATGATGCAAAAGAAGGAGAAGGGGTAGACAACTCCGCAGAAAACACACCTAAAGAGAAAACAAAGAAGAAGGAGAAGAAGGAGAAGAAGAAGAGGAAAAAGGACAAACCCTCCGAAGACTCAAGCACCGGCCAATAACAGATAGCCTTCTCTGAGCAAGCTGTCCCGGCTATCTGTTTTATCAATTTATCAAATCAAATTATTTTGTAGTGACCAGGGATGGATTGGTGTAGAAAATCTTTTGATTAAACACGAAATCGTAAAGGGTAAGAATTCTCAGGTTATAATATGACCTCCAGTAAGATTCAATGGAAGCGATATAATCTCTCTTGGCGCTCTCTCTTTCGGATAGGGAGATGTTGAGATCTGTGATGCTGATTTCTCCATTTTGAAACCTTTTTAAAGCGATCTTATATCCGTTTTCGGCCACTTTGTCGGCTTCTCTGGCCGTTTCAAGTTGATCCTTGAGCAAATTGAAACGCTCAACCTGTACGATTACTTCCCGTTCAAAGTCAAGTTTTTCGCGCTCTACACCATAGAGCACCAGGTCGCGCCTTGATTCGGCCAGCTTCACCGCTGATGCAGATTTGCCCCAGTCCAGGATTGGAATATTCAGGCTGAGCTTAAGCATCTGTTGTTTTTCGGTGTCTTTGTACACGCCGCCGAAATAATCGGAATTTTGTGATGTTCCGTAACTGCCGCTCAGCGTTGTTCTCAGTCCCGTGTTTCTTTTTGCCCTCGTAAGGTCCCGATCTGCTTCGATAAGTCTGCGTTGAAATTCCGGACCTTCTTTTCTGTTTTCAAGTGTTTCTTCAAGCGCCTTGTCCGGGTCGATGTGGAAGAGCGGCATATTCAACGGGATTATCAGTTCAATCTTTGTGTCCTGATTCATGCCGATATACGACTTTAATTCAAAATCAGCATTCTTCAGACTCATCTCCGAATTGTTGAGCGCTTTTTTTGCATTGAGCACCGAGAGCTGAATGCGGGAAAAGTCGTTTTCAGAAATTTGTCCGAGCCTTCTTTTTACTTCCGCGATTTTCAGGTTATCAATGCTGTTTTTGAGATTGCTGGCAGCGAGGTTGTAATTGGTTTGGTATCGCAGATAAGTAAAGAACCTGATAGCGGCGCTCAGTGATACGCGCTCTACATCCTCGATAAATCTTTTTTGTGATTCTTCATATATGAGCGGTTCCGTCTTGCGGGCCCATTTCCACCAGTTGTATGCAAAGAGCGGTTGCACAAACCCGATATAAAAAGGCGAGCCGGACCATTCTATGGTATTTTTATTAAAATCCTGTACGCGATACAGTGATGATGCACCATAAAGTGTTGTTCCCGACTGCGGAATTATCTGCGTCAGAGCCAGCCTGGTTGTAGTCCTGAGCTGAGAAATTTGTTTAAACTCAATACTCCCGTCGGGTTGGGTGATGGGCTGGTTTGCCACCTGATAGTTGGGGAGATCGCCTGAGACACTGAGCATAGGTCTGAAATTGGCTTTAAAATTCTTCCACCTCCAGAAATAATTAACATTGCGATTTTGATAATATCGCATCGATGGAGACTGCATGATTGCCATCTCAACCACTTTGTCCAGGGTCAGCTTGACGATCTCTGAGGAGTCAATAGTGACATCTTGCGCCGTGGAAGGGTAGTAAAGGCCTGCAATGAGAAGCAGCAGGAAAAATACGTTTTTTCTCATGAACCCAAACCTTTTTTCCATTTACATTAAATCTATCTCTTCGAGTTTTCTGAGAGCAGGGATATCCGAAATGATCAGTTCATTACCCTCCTTTGCTCCCTCAAGTATTTCAATATATTCGTCGCCGATCAAACCGGTTTTTAATTCTATCAAACGGCCTTTTTTGCCATTTATGCGATAAACGTAGTTTATATCCTCTTTCTTGAATACCGGGCCTTTTCTCACTCTCAGCACACTGTCTCTTTCAGCATCTACCACCTGCAGGTCCACATTCATGTTGGGTCTCAGTTTGGAATAGTCGCTTTGGTCAAGAAATACGTCAAACTCAATTTTTCGGTCTTTGATGGTCGGACTGATAGTGCCGATTTTCCCTGTGAGGCGTTCCTCCTCGATTATGGCAAAGACCTTTCGGCCTGTTTTGATGTCATTGGCAAATTTGTCATCGATGGTCGCTCTCAGTTTGAATGTAGTCAGATCAGACATTCTGACCAGCAGCCTGTCGGTATTTACTTTTTCGCCTTCCTTGCCGTTGATCTCAAGAATGATACCCGAGGAAGGTGCTTTAATTGCCATTTTTTCGAGCAGGGCGCGCTGCTCGTCGAGTTGCTTCTGTTGAATTTCGATCTGCAGTCTGAGGCCTTTTTCTTCCGCAGCCAGTTGCTTGAGCCTGATGTTGTTTTTCGTTTTGATCGTCTCCAGGTCTTTTTCCGCCAGTGTCAATTCCTGTTGAGTTTTCTCAAATTTTGCAGGCGAAATGCCGCCGACATCCAATAGTTGCTTCTCGTCCTCAAGTTGGGATTTGAGGGATATGATTTTAAGCTTTTTTACCTCAACGTTATAC
>WGED01000696.1 GCA_015492915.1 Cyclobacteriaceae bacterium | reverse complement strand
TACACAGACTGATGAATATTTCGAGAAACTTCCTGAACGACGGCCCTGCTTTCTGCACTACAAGGTCAATGGCGAGGTGTTCTTTTTTGCCCGCCACATACGCTGCGCCAAACAAACCAACCCAGATGAGCAGGAAGCCTGCCAGCTCATCGGTGAAGGAGCTGGGTGAGCTGAGCACGTAGCGGCTGGTCACCTGCCACAACACGTCGATCACCAGGATGCCCATGAGAAATACGAGCATTTTTTCGAGAAACCGGTCAATTTTTGCCCTTAAAGTCATAATCATCTATTTTACTGCCAATATTCGCTGGATGTATTCATATACCGCTTTCTGGTCGCGGTACGATTCAAATACATGTTTTACCTTTTCCCTAAAAGGGGCTTTGTTGGGGACATACACCGTAACGCCTGCCTTTTTTACCTCTTCGAGTGATTTCTTCACAGATTCGGCCCACAGCCTGCGCTGAACGGGCACCGATTCGTCTGCTGCCTGTTGCAGCCACTTACGCTCCTGCTCCGATAACTTGTCCCATACTTTTTGGCCTATGATGAGCACGTCAGGCACGGAAGTGTGCTCGTCGAGGGTGTAATATTTACAAACTTCATAGTGATGCGAGGTATAAAAACTCGGGGGGTTGTTTTCGGCGCCATCCACCACACCGCTCTGCAATGCCGTGTAGAGCTCTCCCCACGATATGGGCGTCGGGTTGCCACCGAGGGCCTGCACCATATCCATGGCTGTTTTGCTTTTCATCACCCTGATTTTTAGGCCTTTCAGGTCATCCGGTGTTTTGATCAGTTTATTGATGGTGTAAAAGCTACGGCTGCCGGCGTCGTAAAAGCACAAGCCCCTGATCCATTTGTTTTTGGTGCTCAGCAACAGGTCTTTGCCGATGGGGCCGTCCAGCACTTTAAAGGCATGTTCCTTATCCCTGAAAATGTACGGGAGCCCGAGCACTTTGTAATCGTCTGTGAAGCTCTCCATCACGGCGGCAGAGACTTTGGTGATGGCCAGGCTGCCGATCTGCAACAATTCCACGCATTGCTGCTCCGAGCCGAGCTGCCCGCTGGGGTATATCTCCAGTTGCAATTCACCGCCTGACAGCTCTTTCACCCTGTCGGCCATGAAAACCATGGCGCCGTGCACGGGGTGGTCGGTCGGCAGGCTATGCGCCAGCTTCAGCATTTTGTGCCTTTTTTGCAGCTCACCGCAGGAGGTGATGAGCAGTGGGGCAAGGAGGATGAGAAAAAATAGCCTTTTTATCATAGCGAGTTGTTATCGATGTTCTATTTCGATCAATTTATTGAAAGATAAGCGTATTTATTGAAATTTATATCTGGTAAAAACTCATTATTAACATTTGTAATCAGACATCGTTTCTTTCTCTGATCTCCGAAATAATTTCAATGGCCTCTTTCGTTTTTAGGGTGATGGCTTTATAATCAAAAGTGCCGTCTTCCTTTTTCACCATCAGTTTTGAGCCCATCCCCACGCAATAAGCGCCTGCTTCGAACCACCGGGTCAGGTTTTCCCTGTCGGGCGATACGCCTCCTGTCGGCATGATGCTCGTCCAGGGACAGGGGCCTTTAACGGCCTTGATAAATGCCGGGCCACCCACCTGAGACGCTGGAAATATCTTGACGATCTCTGCGCCCAGTTCTTCTGCTTTGGAGATTTCGGATACCGAGCCGCATCCCGGCGACCATGAAATTTTTCTGCGGTTGCATACGGCGGCCATTTCAGGATTCAGCACGGGCGATACGATAAAATTGGCGCCGAGTTGGATGTACAGCGAGGTGGTGGCAGCATCCACGACCGAACCTACACCGAGGATCAGGTCAGGCAATTCACGCTCAGCCCATTGGATCAACTCCGTAAAGACGAGATGGGCCCTGTCGCCGCGGTTGGTGAATTCGAAAACTTTGGCACCGCCGTCATAGCAGGCCCTGACGACCTTTTTACAGACTTCGATGTCTTTATGGAAAAAAACGGGCACCATGCCGTATTTTTTCATGGCCAGCGCCACCTCGATCCTTGAAAATTTTGCCATTATTATGTGTTTCTGTTGTTATTACCGTGTTCCGCTCCTACGGAGCTATTGAATTATCTTTTCTTTTTCTACTAAGGTTTCGCCCCGACGGGGCTATTC
>WGED01000695.1 GCA_015492915.1 Cyclobacteriaceae bacterium | reverse complement strand
TCTTTTTTTATAAATCTCATACCACGATGCGGGAGTGATTTTTCTTTGTGCCGTGGGCATGCCGTATTCATCCATCACTTTTGTTTCAATGATGTTGAATATCTGCTCTACATTTACATTGCCGCATACGGCACAGGCGCCGGTCTCCTTGTCAACCAGGTTGGCCACTTCCCTGAAATATACGGTCGCCTCCATGGGATTTCCATAAAAAATAGGGTAGCCGCCGACATCAAGGATGAGCAGTTTGTCAAACATTTTGAAAATGTCCGATGAGGGCTGATGAATGACCACAAAAACAAGCTTGCCCCGTAGGCATATTTCCTTGAGGAGATCCATGATATTTTCCGAATCTCTGGATGACAATCCGCTGGTAGGCTCATCGACATAGAGTACCATCGGCTCGCGTAACAGCTCCAGCCCGATATTCAACCGTTTGCGCTGTCCGCCGGAGATAATTTTATCAAGGGGATTGCCGACTTTGAGATTTCTTATTTCAAATAATCCCAGGTTTGTGAGTGTCTTATTAACCAGACTGGTTATGCGGGCCTCGGAATAGTTGCTAAAGCAAAGTTTTGCAGCGTAATACAGATTTTCGAAAACCGTCAGGTCTTCCATGAGCAGATCGTCCTGAGGCACATAGCCGATCACGCCTTTTATTTTCTCTCCTTCCCTGTGAATATCGATGCCGTTGATAAGGACCCGCCCGGCAGAGGGTTTTTCGTTTCCGTTCAGGATATTTATAAGGGTTGACTTGCCGGCACCGCTGGCACCCATAATCCCTATGAGGCTGCCGTTTTTTTCAGACAGTGTTACACCCCGCAGGCCGACACCGCCTTTTTTAAACTGATAGTAAAGATCCTCCGCCCTGAAGGTGATGCGGGTACCGGTCAGATCATCCCTGAACTGTCCCAGCATATCACTGTAATAAATAGCCTTAAATCCATTGCCACGCAGCGCACTCCCCGTCGGTACAATCACAATTTTACCACTGTCAACCGGCGTCTGATTCAAAAACATGCTGGACATGCCGTAATATTTCATGAAGAACGGCTTTATGGATTTGAGGTATAAAACAGCAACAAACCCATCGATATACCCGTCAGGGGTAATGTGACGGCATTTTTCCGGCACGATCTCCTTGCTGTTGGTGATGATCAGTATCTTCGATGAATTGAAATCATCAATATGTTTTCCGGTAACGAAATTCCTGATGGCATGTAATTCTTCGGTGTCAATATTGAGCTCACTCCCAATATGGTAGAGGGCATTGCGCTCCTTTTCAGAAAGGACATTATCGGCAAAGACCAATTGTGTGAGATCGGAAAGCAATACGATTTTCTGCTGATGGGTGATCTGGCCGTTGATCTCGCGGGCGATAGCGATAATCTCATCCAGCAGATCCTTCCCTGCCGTGAGCTTGCTGACAGCAAAATGATTGAACATTTCCATAAAGCGGGGTACAACTTCCTTATTCAGCTTCGAGTCGATGAGATTGTACATCGCAGTACGTTCCCGGTCTCCCACGCCATCAAGCCTTGCCAGCAAGGCAAACAACCGTATGACCGCTTTTAATAACTGTTCACTCATGTTTAGTAATCATGCAGCAAATTAGTCAGCTATAAAAATAAAAAAAGTATTGAAGAATCATCTCCAATACTTTTTTCTATGAATTTTTTGTGCTTTTTCAATACACGATATTTGACCTGATGGAGTCAACCTGTACCGTAAGTCTCGACAATACCGCATCGTTTAATACTTCATTGCCCTTGCCTTCGCGAATCTTACCCATCGGGTCAAATTTGGTGTAATTGTCATACATTTCCTGGAGACTGTTGATGGTGGCCACCACCCACTCATCCTTGTCTTTTATTGAATTCAGCAGTTCTATCAGATCTTTCAGCGAATCCTTTTGTTTTACCAGCATCTGGATAAGCGGAGTCAACACTGTCATCCTCTGATCGTCGGGGAGAATATCCTTCGGATAGGTATCAATGATCTGCGTGGCAATATACAGCGCCTCGATGAAGGAACCACCCACGACCATGGCAGCAAGGTTGTCGCGATCGGTGTTTTGCAGATAGGTATCACTCTTGGCAATGAGCTCGTCGATGATTTTAGCAAGACTGTCGGGGTTTGACAGGTTGTTCTCAAACCGCTCGAGCGCATTAAAATCAACAGCATCATGCGCACCGATGGCGTCTGTCAGCTTCAGGCACACATCAAGATAATTCATCACTTCCTGCGTTTTGCCATAGCTGCTCAGGTAGCCGATATCGGTAGAAAATACACCGAGATTGAATGCGGCTTTCTGCGGATTGATGGTATAAGATTCCCATTTGCTAAAGTCATTTACAATATTGGGATTAAAATCCGCTCCTGTACTTTGAATGATATAGGGTATTTCGGATGGCGGTGGAATGTCTGCAACTACCTTTTGTACCTTTTCTCCCAGTTGTGATTGTGCCTCCTCAAATTCTTTAGAAGATTCTGAGCTTTTTTTCTTGTCAGATCCACAGGCAACCATTAACCCTATGACTATGGCCAGCAATATTTTACCGCTTAGCTTATAGAAGTTTCTTGAATACATAGCCTAATGTTTTATTGATTATAAATTATTTATTTGTCGTGATTCTTCCTTTAAGTTGGTAAATATATCAAAGAAATTATTTTTTACTCCATTTCGGGCTTAAAAATAAACATGGAACGCACTTCATCATTGGTGAGCTCGATCACCAGTCCCTTTTCTTTTATGAGAAAATAGGCCTTATCCCCATAATCAAAGCGCTCGGCATTGTTATATATCTTTTTCACTGTCTCACTGTTGTCCCAGAAATTCAGTCCTTCCTCGGTCCCGATATCCGCGCATAACATTTTATTGTATTCCGGATAGCTGCTAAATTGCATCATGATCACCTTGTTGTCTTTGAGATACAGTTTGGTGACAGGCGCCCACATAATGCATTGGTAATTGACCATAAAATCGAAATCTATCCCGGCTTTCTGCGCCACAGCCAACGAAGCAGAATCAATATCAGCCTTGTCAACCTTAAAACCCCTGAATCCAAGTTCCCACTCTATTTCATCCCAGTCATATCCCAGCTTCACATCCATAAAACCTTCGCCCGGAATGAGGAACTGGCTTTGTGCAGAATGAACAATAAAAAAAAGAGGAATTAAAAAAATGAGTGCGTTTTTCATTCAGATCAACTTTTTAATACTCAAAAATCAGCGAGAACAGCAGTTCTTATTCTTAATAAAAAACCATGGTTTTTTGACTATTTTTTCAATAAAACAATTGCCATGGCCTTTTGTTTACTCTCATGACAATAAGGATAAAACCAAAATTAACCTATTTTTCATGATTCGTAAAGTTTAACTTTCATAATTCTCAAAGTAATTATTTATTAGTAAAATCGTATAATCAAAAGAAGAATCTCGGGCTATGATAAAACATGTAGTAATGTGGAAACTGAAGGACCATGCCGAAGGGCACAGCAAGCATGAGAATTTGGCTATTATGAAAAATAAACTGCTGGCGCTGCAAAAGGCTATCCCCGCTATCACCTCGATGGAAGTAGGGTTGAACTTCAATACCTCAGAAGCTGCTGCCGATATCGTGCTCATCACAACCCATACGGACGGTGAAGCACTGCAGGCATATGTTGAACATCCTGTTCACAGAGAAGCTGCCGGATTTATTGGCAAAATAGCTTCCGAACGAAAAGTGGTGGATTTCGAAATTGACTAAAGACCCCTGCAATGGCGATGATCTCAAAGAATGACTTTTTTTCCATGAGCCTGAAAGATAAAATCAGGACGCTTTACACAGAGGGTTCTTTCGTAGTCGCCATCAGATATTACAGCTATAAGGTTAACCTGTATCTGTTAAATAATTATTACGTGGAGGTTTTTTATCATCACAAGGACGACCGGATCGAGCGCATTATCCCACTGGAGCGCAACCCCACGAGACTGAAGTTTTACGCTGATCAGATCAGGCTACCTGCCAACCTGCTGTAAAAAGATCACCTTAAAAGGTATAATTTCCCATAGCCATGCTTAAAGGCACGATCGGCGCTGGTAGCCCGCATCTTCATCTCCTTGCCGTCTTTGTACACCTTTACTTTATACAAATACACCCCGTTTGCAAGCTGGTCGCCATACTGATCGCGGCCATCCCAGGCATATTCTGTCTTATTGTTTCCGATATGAATCGGGCCGATTTCATCCTGTGTGATCTCTTTGACCACTGTGCCGTTCACAGTCATGATCTGAATGTATATCTCATCCGGTATCTCACTTCCCGTAAGGGTGAAGACAAACTGCGTCCGTGTTGAAAACGGATTGGGATAGGGAAAGAAATTGGTGATCTGTGATTCATTGATCACCTCAAAGCTTACGGCATAGGGCTCAGTGCCAGACGGATTTCCACTCGCATCCGACGCTTCGGCACGCAAAGTGTAAATGCCGTCTTCCAGCTTGTCCGGTCTGAATTCAACCATGAAGTCATTGTCCTTAGTCGCCGGCGTCCAGGTTACATTGGGTGATGAAAAACTGATCCTTGCCGGCTCACAATTTTCGCATTTCTTATTCAGATACAGGTTTACGCCCAACGTATCTTCCTTGAACAAGACATCATTTTCATCCTTAAGCCGTAGCGTGATAACCGGCGAGGGCGAAACGATATCGCCATCCATGATAAACTGGCCGTCAACCGTCACCTCCAGGATAGGGTTGATGTTGTCTGCCATTACATTGAGATAATCAGGCAGTTGTATGATATTATTGTTATAATTATGTTCCGGCTGCAGGTAGGGATTGGCAAACACTTTAAGATCATTGAGGCCGGTTCTTTTCAGGGTTTCAAGGTACACTGCAAAATCTGTCATCTCTCTTCCGCCAAGAGGCTTTATGTTGAAAGTATCGGCAAAAGTGGTTCGGCTGTCGTGATTGAATAAACGATACTCCACAGCTATGGAATCAGTGAAAGGTAATTCCCCGATGTTGTCAAAAATGAAAGAAACTTCATGAACCTCTCCTTCCATTTTCTCTATGTTTTCGATTTCCTGTCCCGGCTTGTAGCTTAGTACGCCATCAGGATAACCATCAAACAATACAATCCATTTCTTCAATTGCGCAGGTGTCAGGTCCTGTTCATCAGATAAATTCAGTTGTAATCTCATGAATGGATATGTTGTGGCATCCACACTCGTGAGATCCACCTGCCCAAGTTGTACATTGCCAAACAGCAAGCTCTCGTTATTGTTTTTATCAACCCCGTAAATATCGAATGTGTACTGATCGAGCGTTGGCGATTCAAGTGATCCCGTTTGTTGATAGAATTTACTCCATGAGGCGGCAGGGCCGATTTTCGGACTCGAAACAGTACCTGACACAGCCTGGCCTGTAATCGTTTTTACCATGGTGATTTCCTGCTCCGTGGCAGGATCCGGGCTTGTATAATCTGCTTTGATAACTGTGGCTGATCCGGGAATTGTCCCTTTCTTTCCGAGAATGATCACCGGCTCTCCATTCTGAAGGTTTTGCAACTGTGAGGCGCTCACTCCAATAGCCTCCAGTTTGGCAATAGTGGTCGCCGGCCAGCTCTGATAGGTGACATTGCCGATAGAAAACATCAGCACATAATCACCATCACCCATTTTGTCGATATATTCTTCGATTTTCAGTTGCCCTTCAATTTCATTTTTCAGCATATTATTGATCACCTGCGGTTGACGCCCGCAACTGCGTCTGTCAAGGATAAAAGACCTGCCTAAAACGAGATATGGCAATGTGGTCACTTTATCGAATGCAACCATGTTAACGGAATTATCTGTGCACAGACGTGTCGGGAAGATGTATTCCGTATTGTTGATGGTCAACTGTACATTTTCATAATTATAATTGGGGTGTGAGGCGCCGAAAGTTCTCACATAGAGATCAGTATTAAATTTCTGAAATTCCCATTGCCTGTTTTGGTCATTCAAAACAATGTTATCCAGCTTATTGCCTTGGAACTGCTCAAAATGAGTCATTGCCCATCCGGGAGGAGAATTTTTAATATATACAAATGAGGTCGTCATCCAGATATTGAGTTCATCAGGGCGAGGATCAGAAAATTTGGTGCGCCAGTAAAAGACGACCGTGTCCTGCACCGGCAGGTTGTCAAAAAGACTAACGGTCCATTTTGCAGTAGCTGCTCCCTGTATGGAATTTTGCCTTTTTACGGGGCTATCAAAGCCGGCAGTGGTATCGATCTCAAATAAATAGGTGCGGTCATCTGCCAGCAGGTTGAGCGACTGGGCGACAAGCCGTATCTCATTTTTATTTATGACGGAATAATTAGCCGGAAATGCATTGCGTGTACCCCCCAGCAACAAAAAATAATCATAGAAGGCGCTATTATTCATGTCATCAAATTCATGGATCTCACCGAGCGGATCGAGATATACAGTGAACCGGTTGTTTCCGAAACCGTCCAGCCCGACATTTTTGATGGGAAAATACAATGTATCTTTGTAATAAACAGGCCCGTAAACAAGGGTATCGAGTGCTAATTCCTGACCGCCGCTCAACTTGCGAACGACGGTTATTTTCAGCGAATCTTCATTGGTGATGCCCAGATTGCGGACTATGAGACCAAGGTTAAATACCGGCGTAAAAACATTGATAGGCTGATCATCGACCGCTTGCACGAAAATATTGTCCTGGTTGATCTCATAATCAGTTTTTGTCATCCTTACCAGGGCCACGGCCGGATCTCCCTGCAGGGCCATTTGTTGAATTTGCGAGATATTTATTTCATTGTCTGAATATTTTTCCAGATACCTCTTCCCGACTTCTTTAACAATCTCTCCTACCCCTTTCGCAAGAAAAAGGGAGTCGGTAAATGCCACTTCATAAAATAAGTCACTGTACATTTTTAATCTTGACGTGAGGCCTGATCCTGTGTGGGCGATAAAACCTATTGCCCCTTTATCCGGTGTGTTGATCCAGTCCTCACCAAAACCTTCAAATCCCATATTAAACATATCCCCGGCGATACAACCGTTGACGAGCATCATGGGATATTTACCTTTATTGCTGTAGCCATAACTGTCGTTGCTCACCTTGCCGATGTCCACATCGGTAGATTGCGTGCCAGAATGGCCGAAAAAGGTGATCAGGATCTTACCGTCATTCACCACATCCGAAATATTGATCAGTTGCGTGGGGCCGGTTACTGTCTTGCTAAAGGTAACTACATCGCCACCCAACAATGGTCCTTCAACCACTGCCTTCATGCCGTCTACATAAGTGCGGAATATCTGTTGCTGGAAAGGATCCCGGCCCCCACTTACATGCACCAACTCCTTTCGCCACAGCTCATTATACGGGCCTGCCTCCATCTCTTTCACTTTTTCAAAATAGGACTCAAGTACCTGGGGAGTAGTAGCTGCCACCCTTCCGATAGGTATGCCGGGCTCATAGGTTGAGCCTTTCAGACCCGCTGTGTAAATTATGTCATTACCCGGATAACCTCCTGTCGGGATCAGATCTCTTGCCGGTTGCGCCTCCTGATCGAGTCGGAAAAAATTATAGGCGGGATTAAGCCCCTTCCCTATAATAAAAATGTATTGCGGGTCACCCTTATCAGCCAGGAAGCGAGCAAACCTGTGCATAGCCAATGAGGTATATTCTCCGTAGCTGAACATATTATACAGATCATCCATATTTACCACCATCGTGTCGTACCCTCCTCCCTGTGGTGAAGCCCTGTAAGCAGCATACGCCCTGGGCACATCGGCATAATTGGCTGATGGCTGCCTCAATAGCTTATGGGTGACGATGACATAATCCACACCGGCGGGTTGCAGATTCCGCATGGAAATTTGTTGAATCTTCGGCACGGGGATTCGGCGGGAGGTGAGAAACAGTTTGCGCCCTTTCGTGTCATTGGGCAGCATGGCGTCTATAGCAGCTCCATTGATATTGTACCCTATATTAATCACATTTCTCTCATCGGTAATATCGTATATCATCGCACCGGAAGGCACATTCTGAATCTCAACATAAGATCTGCCTGAACCATTCGGAGCAAGGCGGTATACCTTCTGCTGCAAATTGCCCTGATCCCATGCTGCAGCAAACTTTAATTTTACATATGAAATCGACACACGATCCGCAACACCATTGTCCTTGATCGTCACTCTGACCATAAAATTTCCCCCTGAGATATCTGACCACTCGATGGTATCGGTCATCAGAAAAGTATAATAATAATTGAATTTGATTTCTTTAAGCAGACGAAGGCTTCCCGCATCGGGCCCTACCTCGACCACAACATCATGTGCAAGATTATTTCTGCCCGCGAGCAGCACCTCAAGTACAGGATTAGGTCCGGACGTGACAACCTGATCGATCCCCGATATAGCCACATCCCTCGATTGTCCCTGGCGAAAAGCAGTGCCTGTCCAGCCCTCTCCGTAATCAAATTCCGTCAGATAGGTCTCGGCGCTTGGTACACCGATCGGATAGTGCAATCCAATCGAATAATTATCAGTATATAAATTCAATCTTTCTTCAAGATGATATGGCTCGGCGGGAAGGCCGGAGGTATTTTCCTCTTTGAAATAAGACATTCGCTTGCCATTTTCTATCAGGCTCCACGTGAGGAAATAAGCCGTGGTGTCCGAGTAGATGTTATAATACTTATGTGGTTGGGCCTCAGGTTTGATGTATATTTCCTCATCAAGGGCGCCATCGTTTCGCCTGCCGTAAAATTCAATATAATCCGGTGGGTCAAGGCGGGCGTCGTCCTGGCCTTCAATATAAATGGCCAGTTCTTCCCCTCTGTGAAAAAGCATAATTTTCCCGGGATCAACGGTAGAAACGGGAAACCCGGCAGTAATAAGATCATCATATGTGATCCTGTAAATACCATCTTCCGCCGTGGTGATCTTATAGTACTGCTGCGAAAAATTGATCCATTCATTACCGTAGGGCTGCGACTGTGAAACCAACGGCCACCCCGCTATGAAAAAAACCAATATTTTTAGCCGTTTTCTCATGCAGTCGTCATTTATCTTTTTTGTCATTAAACCTAACAGCCAGAGAGAAAACATGAGAATAGAGTGATTCTGCGCTGTCTGAAAAATCGGTCATCGCATAATCGATCCTGAGCACTTTTATCTTTATACCAAGGCCAAAATTAGGTTGCCATGAAGTGTAGGCATTGCTTCTGAATCCTTCAACGCGCTGAAACCGACCGGCTCCCAGTCGCACATAAGCGATCTTTGCATAATTCATCTCAACACCGACCATCGGATTGATTGAAAATACATCCGTTTTGATGGCAACATTGCGTTTGCCGTCGAAAGTAAACTCAAGATCAGCGGCAGCGAGTATTCCGAACCTGTCCCCAAACTCAAAATTCTTTGTGACGCCGAAGATCATTCTCGGCAAGGTGACCTCGATGGAAGAGACAGGGATAATATTTCCCGTAAGGGCATACACATCCTCGACGAGAGAAGCATTGTGAGACCATGCATTAAATGTTCCGGTAATGTCGCGAAGCATCAATCCCAGCTGCCATGAGCCTATAACCTTTTGTGCTCCGACATCGAGCCCGAAGCCCCATGCCGAGGCAAAATCACCCACGGAGCGATGTACTACCTTGAAATTGCCTGCCAAACTTATGCCTCCGAGTATCGGAAGCCGGCGGGCATATGAAAAGAGAAAAGCATAGTCAGCCGCAGAAAAAAAGCGGATTTTGTCGTAGTTGATGCTGCCATTGGCATCATAGAGAAAGCGGGTGTCAGGAATGTCATCTATGCCAAACCTGATGATACTGAACCCTAAATGGCTCACTGTGTCGATCGGCATAGCAAAACTGAGGAAATCATAATTGGCGATGCCTGCAAAGTACTCCGCATGCATGAGATTGACTTCATATTTATCGGGGATTGACAACAGCCCCGCCGGATTCCAGTACACCGCCGTCCCATCCGACACATTCGACACGACACTATTTGACATGCCGAGTGCCCTGGCCCCTACACCTATCGACAAAAATTCATTACTGTACTTTGGTGCAGTGATCTGCCCAAATACAGTGAAAGAGAAAAACACGAAAAATATCAGGTAAAGGCTCCTCAACCCCGTCGCTTGTTTGGTATTGTTACAAAAGTAATAACATCAGGATATTTTTTATCTCTGACGTCAATATTCTGTAACCTCTCGCTCTGGTAATTTTGTAAAAAAAGCAATCTGCCAATCACAATGCTTGTATTTTGTTTTGTTTTCATTGTATTATACTAAGATTTTTTAATACAAGCTAATATTTTTTACTTAGTACCTGGCCATACAAGGTACTATTCCGTAACATTGTAATGAGAACATATTAAAAAAAATGAGATGAAGGTTGAAAACACGCAGGTACAAATGAGAAAAGGCATCCTCGAATTTTGTATTTTACACATAATTTCGAGGGGTGAAGTATATGCCTCGGACATGCTCGAAGAGCTGACATCGGCTAGGATCATTGTGGTGGAGGGCACATTATACCCATTACTGACAAGACTGCGCAAAGCGGGACTGGTCGAATATAAATGGGTGGAATCCACTTCGGGCCCGCCACGAAAGTATTATACGCTCACAAATAAAGGCAGTGAATTTTTGAGCCAGCTCGACAAAACGTGGAAAGAGCTGGTAGATTCAACCAATAAGATCATTAAATCGTCAGTAAAGAAAGATTCCTCTAAATAACCATAAAGATGAAAAAGAATATCAGTATCAACATAAGCGGTATTATATTTCACATAGAAGAAGACGGCTACGACCAACTCAAAGAATACCTCGAATCCATCAACAGATATTTCTCTACTTTTGAAGACAGCCTCGAAATCATCTCTGACATTGAGACGCGCATCGCTGAGATTTTTCTCTCAAAGCTCAAGGAGGGCGGCAAGCAGGTAATCGAAAAGGAAGATGTCGAATCGCTGATAGCGACGATGGGAAGCATCAAAGATTTTCAGGCCGCTGAGGAGGAAAGTACATACAGAATGGATGAAGAGGAAGAAACTCAGGAAGAAGGGCCGCAGGTGGTGCAGGAACCGAAACGATTGTACCGTGATACAAAAAGGAAATTGCTCGCCGGTGTGCTCTCAGGCATTGCCTACTACTTCAGCATTGATCCGTTGTGGATCAGGCTTATCTACATGCTGCTGTTTTTCGGAGTATCCAAATTACCTTCCATCGGTGGGGTATTGCTGCTCGGTTATATAGTAATGTGGATCATCATCCCGCCTTCGGATGACTTAGTTGAGAAAAAGAAGATTAAAAAAATGTACCGCGATCCGGACAACAAAGTGCTGGGCGGCGTATCGGGAGGTATTGCGGCATATTTCGGTATCGATGTAGTCATTGTCAGACTGTTGTTTTTCATCAGCATATTCTTTGCAGGTACGGGGCTGATCCTCTACATATTGCTCTGGATCATACTGCCTGAGGCAAAAACCCTAACGGATAAAATGGAAATGCAGGGGCAGCCCGTCACACTGAGTAGCATTGAGTCTAACATTAAGAAGAGCCTGAAGGTGGAAGAAGGCGAGGAAAATATATTCGTGAAAATATTCCTTTTCCCGTTCAGATTGATCGCAGCCCTGTTTGGCTTTTTATCCAAGGCCCTCGGTCCGTTTATGTTGTTCCTTGTCGAAGCGATCAGGGTGATATTCGGTGTGATACTTACTTTGGCAGGGCTGAGCGGTATCCTGGCTATACTCATCACCAGTGGCATCATGATAGGACTGTTCGCCGGGAGCGATCTCAATGTCCTCTACCCCCTTGAGGTGATTAAAAATGATGTAGGACTCATTTCCGGCATCGCTCTATCGGTAGTATTGGGCATCATGTCTTTCTACCTCGCCTTGCTCGGACTCATAATTATTATGAAACGGAATGTGGTAAACTCAAAAATAAACTGGTCGCTGCTTGCACTCTGGCTTATCAGCGTGATCGTGCTCAGCTTCACCGTACCCCGCTATATCAGTAATTTCCGCATGGACGGGAAATACACTACCGTTAAGAACTATGACCTCCATGGGAAAACGGCGATTTTACGTTTTAATGATATCGGAGAGGATCAGTTTGAGCTTATTTCGCTCACCATCAAACCGGCGGATGACTCCGTAATCATGCTCGAACAAAATTATTATGCCAAAGGCAAAACGCGGGAAGAAGCCGTTGAAAATGCCAAAAAGATCATATATAATGTCGAAGTGCAGGATTCCGTCTTTTTATTCAACTCAATGCTCAACTTCGGTGAAGGGGCGGGATTCAGAAATCAACACCTTAACATGACGCTTTACATCCCCAAAGGACAGAAATTTGTTATTGATGAAAATCTGAAACATTTGCTCGGCATTTATATGTATCGCCAGGGATACAGCAACAGGATGCTCAGGGATAATGTTTGGACCTTTGATGAAAAAGGGCTGAAATGCATTACCTGCCCTGAGCCTGAAGAAAGCAAGGCTGATACCGGTGACAAAACAAGCTGGGACATAAAAGGTTATCAGCGAAATTACGACGTGGGCAGATTTACGGAAGTGATCACGAGTATTCCTTTTACACTATATATTAAACAAGGTTCCGGCCATGAGCTCATCATCAACGGCCCAAAAGATATGGTGAACGATGTGATTGTGGACAAAACAGAGAACACATTATCCCTGGACTACAGAGGGCCTGAATCAATTTTCAAAAAGAGAAAGGAAAATCCCGTCAAGATTTATATTGTTGTGCCCGAACTCAAAGCGATCAATCTCGGAGGTGCCAGCAGGGCTTATATCAGTGGTATTGAAGAAGACATGATCGATATCAAAATGTCGGGGGCTGCTTATGCAGAGATGGATATAAAAACCGACTACCTCGATGCAGAAGTGGATGGCGCAGCCAAACTCAGGCTAACGGGCCAGGGCGAAAAACTGACAGCAAAAATCAGTGGCGCCTCAACCCTCGAATCATACGATTTCATAGCCGACGAGGTAAATATTGAGACCAGAAGTGCATCGTCGGCCAGGGTATATGCTAAAAAGCGACTGACCATTGACGCTAAGGGCGCCAGTAATGTACATTATCGCGGCAATGCCAGTGTAGAGATCGAAAAGACTGCCGGTAGCAGGGTGACAAAGGATTAACCCGAATAATTCGGGAGATAATTAATGAAACGCTTAAAGCATTGACGAACAAAGCTTTTTTTCAATAATCTTTTGTGGCCCTCAAAGCCGGGCTATGAGAAAAGGGTCATTATTGATCTGAGTCGGAAAGGAAAGACCCCCGCGTGGAAATCTCCTTCCCGCCAGCACAAAAAATTGCCATTTTCTCATGACGCCTCTGTGAAATTCAGATTCATGGATTCAGGTCGCAGCAGTCGATTCTTTTACCGCCGAATGCTTTTACATTATCCTTAGTGATGGAATTCAATAACCTTTCGAAAAGGTTTCCTTTTCTTTTCTTTTTAAAGGTTATCCCCAGACTACTCAGCTCTTCCCGAACAGCCTGTTCACTGAAAAGATGGGCAAAATATTCGATTTTAATAGTACGGCGGCTGCAACTACGCAGTTTAATCCCGACCATGGAATTAAACCGTTCCGCAATCATTTCATGTTGTTTCATGGTAATATCATTACCTGATTCAACTGTCAGTATTCTTAGCTCGTCTTCAATCATTTTTCAATTGTTTAAGGAATCGTGAGTGATACCTTAATTTACGGATTAATGATCGCAGAGAGTGTATGAAATTTTTTGAATGATTTATGAGATTTTGAGAATGATCCGATATCCGCCACAGTGACAACCCCTGCCCTTTTGATTGCCATGAATATTTAGCAATTTTGCCCAAATTCTCATGACATATGCATCTTTATAATATCACTTTCAATATTGAACCGGAGATCAGGGATGAGTGGCTCCGCTGGATACGGGAAGAATATATCCCGTTTGTCATGGAAACGGGGTTATTTTCGGGGCACAAGCTGTTCAGACTGCTCAATGAAACCGAAAATGAAGGGTTTACATATTCCCTGCAATTTTTCACCGATTCGCTCGACAAGGCGGACAGGTATTTGGAGCAATATGCCCGGAAAATCACCAGGAAACATAATGAGACTTTCCGCTATAAGCATGTATCATTTATGACCTTGCTCGAATCGGTTGATTGAGTTGCATTCGAAAAATCATGATTTCTTCATGAGAATCATATAATTCTCAATCGATCGCATCAAATCCAGTGTATGGTTGCAGCACTTCCGGTACACGGATACCCTCTCCAGACTGGTTGTTTTCGAGGATAGCCGCCACAATGCGCGGCAATGCCAAAGCGCTGCCATTGAGTGTATGCAACAACTCTGTTTTACCTTCTGTAGTTTTATACCTCAGCTTCAGTCTGTTGGCCTGGTATGTTTCAAAATTGCTGATAGAACTCACTTCCAGCCATTTGTTTTGTGCGGCAGAAAAGACCTCCATGTCATAGGTGATCGCAGATGTGAAGCCAAGATCGCCACCGCACAGCAGTACTTTCCTGAATGGCAGTTCGAGCTTTTCGAGCAGGCCTTCCACATAGACGCACATCTCCTCCAATGCCTGATATGATTCCTCCGGCTTTCTGATCTGCACGATCTCCACCTTGTCGAACTGGTGCAGCCTGTTGAGCCCACGGACATGGGCGCCCCATGAGCCCGCCTCACGCCTGAAGCAGGGGGTGTAGCCCACGTTCATCACAGGTAATTGTTCATCTTTCATAATTACATTACGGTACAGGTTGGTAATGGGCACCTCGGCAGTCGGGATCAGATACAGGTCACTATCCACGATGCCGTACATCTGCCCTTCCTTGTCAGGGAGCTGTCCCGTGCCGTAGCCGGAATCGGAATTAATGATAACGGGAGGCTGTATCTCCAGATAGCCCGCCTTTTCAGCCTCATGCAGAAAAAAATTGATGAGTGCACGCTGCAGTTTGGCGCCTTTACCTTTATAAACAGGGAATCCCGCGCCTGTGATCTTGTTACCCAACTCAAAGTCGATGATATCATACTTTTCGATCAGCTCCCAGTGCGGCAGGGCTCCTTCGGGCAATTGCGGCACGGCGCCATGCTCCAGCACCACTACATTGTCTTCAGGTGTCGCACCTTCCGGCACTTTTTCATTGGCAGCGTTAGGAATATTATACAGGCGCCGGATAAGTTTTTCTTCGATATTTCTCAACTGTTCCTGCAAGCTCTTGCTGCGGGCTTTCAGGGCGCCTGTTTGTTGTTTGGCCTGTTCCGCCCCTTCCCTGTCACCCGCTTTCATCAGGGCGCCTATCTGCTTTGAAATCGTTTTTGATTCGTTCAGTACACTGTCCAGTTCGGCCTGCGTGTGCCTGCGCTGTTCGTCGAGCATCAAAAGGTCTTCTATGACTTCCCGGGCATTTTCAACCCTTTTTTTCGCCAAACCGGCAATGATCCTCTTCTTGTCTTTTTTTATGTCTGCAATTCGTAACATTTCAAAAATTTTTGGCAAATGTAGGTGATTTTAGTCAATCAAAATGCACTTTTTAACAATAAACAAGCAGTGCCGGACGAAATTTATCCTAAATACTTGATTAAAAAGATTGAGTAGTCTATACTTGCATAAATTATCTTCAAATAGATTTTTTACTTTTAGGTAAATCCCTAAGAATTTCATTTTCTATTTAATAACCTAAATCAGGTATCACTTTATTATTTCATTTTATCAATGTGTAATCTCACGAGAGATTTCTATTAAAATATGTACACAATTCAAGAATTAAATGTGCGATTGCTTTCGGAACTGAAAGAAATCGCAGAAGAGCTTGGGCTTAAAAACTTCAAAAAACTCCCCAAAAAAGAACTTATCTACAAAATCCTTGATTTTCAGGCTTCCAATCCCGTAGAGCCTGCACCTAAAGAAACTAAAAAGGAGGAAGTAAAGGAGGAGAAGAAGAGAAAAATCCGCATCAAGCGTGAAAATGTGAAAAAGACGACCGAAGAGCCTCCGGCGCCATCTGAGGAAAAGCCTGCGGAGGCCTCGGAAATGAGCCCGGAGGAACTGTTGCAATCGCTTTCCATGGATTTTGACCCGTCGATCGTTTCGTTCGATACCGACAGTTCAAAGCCGAAAAAGAAAGAAAGCCCTCAACCGGAAAAGGTCAGAAAAGCCAAGGAACCGGAGCCGGAAAAACCCGAACAGAAAAAGTTTAAAGCGAATATCAAAGAATTTGACGGCGCTATTGCAAATGAGGGTGTACTGGAAATCATGCAGGACGGCTATGGATTTTTGAGATCTTCTGATTACAACTATCTCGCCAGCCCTGACGATATTTATGTATCACCATCGCAGATTAAGCTTTTCGGTCTTAAAACGGGTGACACTGTGAAAGGTCAGATAAGGCCTCCTAAAGAAGGTGAAAAATATTTTGCCTTGCTCAGAGTCGAGACGGTAAACGGCAAGACGACGGATGAAATCCGGGACAGGGTACCGTTTGAATATCTGACGCCCCTCTTTCCGCAGGAAAAGATCAATCTCTGCACTTCGCCGGGCAATTATTCAACCAGGATTCTGGATATGTTTGCTCCCATCGGAAAAGGCCAGCGGGGTATGATTGTGGCACAACCCAAGACGGGTAAAACCGTGCTGTTGCAAAATATCGCCAACGCCATTGCCGAGAATCATCCGGAGGTTTATCTCATAATCCTGCTCATCGACGAAAGGCCGGAAGAAGTAACGGATATGGCGAGAAGCGTAAAAGCCGAAGTCATTTCATCTACCTTCGACGAACAAGCTGAACGACATGTGAAAGTGGCAAGTATCGTACTCGAAAAAGCCAAGAGAATGGTTGAGTGCGGTCATGATGTTGTGATTTTGCTTGACTCAATCACAAGGCTGGCGCGCGCTCATAACACTGTTGTGCCTTCATCTGGTAAAATATTATCAGGTGGTGTCGACGCCAATGCCCTCCACAAGCCTAAGCGATTCTTTGGCGCTGCGAGGAATGTCGAGAATGGCGGCTCGCTGACCATTATTGCCACAGCCCTGATCGAAACAGGTTCGAAGATGGATGAAGTGATCTTTGAAGAATTCAAGGGAACAGGTAATATGGAACTTGTACTTGACAGAAAACTCTCGAACAAACGCATCTATCCGGCCATCGACGTACCGGCTTCCGGTACAAGGCGCGAAGAACTGCTGCTCGATCAGGAGTTCCTGCAAAGAGTATGGATACTGAGAAAATTCATGTCTGACATGAACTCGACAGAGGCCATGGAATTCCTGCTGAGTAAAATGAAAGGGACAAGAAGCAACGAGGAGTTCCTCGTTTCCATGAATGGATAAAACAAAACATAATATAAAACAGAAAGGGAGCATAGCTCCCTTTTTTTGTGTCCTGACAAAAAGATAAAAGCCTGTGACCAGGCTTAAATCTCACATAACAGCAAATTTATAAATACACTGTCTTTAATATTTTTGATCGATACATTTTGTTGATAATCACATATTTTAATTCCCGGGGCTTACACTAAATGAACCATCGCCATTAAAATTGGTTAATGTTACTGTAATGGTCCAATCTCCGGCGGCTCCGGTAGAAGAAACTCCGGATTTCGTATCCTCCCCTTTACCGGCAACTAAAGTTTGATTTAGAACATTGTTCCCGTCCGCATCGTCAATCCTCAGATTAAAGCTGCCACTGAGGGACGCAGTTATATCCATATTATAATCAACAGTATTTAAAGAATTGTTCCAGGTATAACTTCGCTGTGTACTCCCGCCATCTCCTGTTACATCTCCACCGAGATCACTTCCTGTTTCCTGTATGGATACTGTTGCAAATAATTCTTCCTTGCCACAACTTGCTGTAAATAAAACAAATGAAAAAATTGCTAGAGAAAGAAAAATTCGTGATTTCATAATACCTTAATTTTTATTGCTTCTTTTAAAGAATGTATAGCTTCAGTCCATTGTGCACATTAATACTGAAGTTAAACTCTCTCATCAAGTTGTTTCTCGACAGCTTGCTTTTGCGGGTCCTCTTTGATGCCCTTGGTATAAGTCGGGCATGTTCGTTGCGTACACGATGCCGCCATCAATACAAAAACAACTGAAATAAGTACCACTAATCTTTTCATAACTTAGTCTGTTTATATTTGTAAAAGCCTTTCTGCTTTAAATGCAAAGATTTATGCGTAAAAGTAAATTCATGTAACCATTCAAACCTGCCATTACAGAAAAAAATGTTACATCGGTAACAAATAATTTACAATCCTGACAAAACTATAAACGCCCGCGCAATCTTTTATTGTAATAATTCCTGACATAAAAAGTTCTCAACTTCGCCATTATCTGTTTTAATAATCAGCTTTCAGTAAAACTGCCTGATTTCCATTAAATAGGGCGAAAAGTATTCTGTCATAATTTAAATACGATGAACAATTGTCTTGTGGGATGAAAAATTCAAACTCTCCGGATTGATCCGTGCAAGAAGATTTTATCAAACCGGAACACCGTGATTATCACCTTGATATGTTTATGGAAGGAAAAAAAAGCTTGTGCTCAACAAAAAAGTACATAACCGACTCTCTAAAATTAATCGCTTCGCAAAGCACCTTAACAGGCGATTAATAAAAATAATGCCCGTTTTCTCATAGAAAGATACTGCTGCTAATCGTAGTGCCCCGATCTATTTTTTAATGGAAAAATCATCTTTTTTTCATATCCACTCATTAAGCATGATTTTTTTTCGTTTAATTTTCGATAAAGCTATCAATCGTATTGATTAGTTTTGCAATGCAATGATGAATCTTCGAGAGTTAGAAGAGTTAGTTAGCCAGGGTGAAGGGCAGCAATTGGAGTTTAAGCAAAAAGCAACATTCCCTGAAAAAATAGTCAGAGAGATGGTCGCTTTTGCCAATGCCAGGGGGGGACAACTTTTAATCGGGGTAAGTGACGATGGCAACATAACAGGCCTGAAACACGCCGAAGAAGAGCGTTTTGTTATAGATAAAGCGATCAGAATCCATTCCCGGCCACCGGTCAGATATCAATCGGATTATATTCCCATCACAAAAAAACGCGGCGTGTTGTTATACACTATTTATGAAAACAGGAAAAAGCCCGGGTACTATCGTGAAAACCCTGACAAAAGAGGTAAGGCATATATCAGGGTCAATGACAAAAGTATTCAGGCGAGCCGGGAGGCCGTTGAGATTTTAAAGCATTCTCGGGGAAACAAATCACAACCTGTAATGGTTGGAAACAACGAGCAATTGCTTTTCAGACATATTGAGCAACATGGTAATGCCACGCTCAGTGAATTCATGAAAATTGCCGGTTTGTCAAGAAGCAGAGCATCCAGGATACTTGTAAGTCTGGTTATTTCCAACATACTGAAGATACGGACAGGTGAGAAAGATGATTATTTTTATATGAATGCCATTCAATAATTTATCAATGAGAAGAACAACCAAAAAAGAGGAGCGAAAGATTTTTGTGCTGGACACATCCGTGATTATTTATTCTCATGACGCCATCATGAATTTTGCCGAACATGATGTCGCAATCCCCATTACCGTGCTTGAAGAGCTGGACAACTTTAAGAAAGGCAATGACATTAAAAACTTTGAAGCGAGGGAATTTATCAGAACACTAGAGAAAATATCAAAAGGCCAAAAACTCCAGGATTGGATCCCGATCAATGGCAGGAATAAGGGCCGATTCAGGGTATTGATGACTCAGCAAAGCGAAATCGACGCCGAAAAGATCTTCGACGAGAAAAAACCGGATCATAAGATTCTCAACGCGGCACTGCAGCTTCAGTCAGAAAATAAAAATACAAAGGTGATACTGGTGACTAAGGATGTAAACCTGAGGCTTAAAGCCAAATCTCTGAATCTGCTCGCCGAAGATTATGAGACGGGCAAAATCAAAAATGTCAATACACTCTATACCGGCAAATCGGTTATTAATAATTCGGATGCTGATCTTATCAATGAATTGTATGAACATAAGAGTTGTGATGTGAGGGCGTTGCTGAAACGCAAAAAACCTGTAGCAAATAATTATTTCATTCTTAAAAGTCAGCGCAAATCCGGCCTGGCTTTTTACAACCCGCACACAGATAATGTGGAATTAGTTACTAAAAAGACGGCATATGGCATAAAACCTCGCAATGCCGAGCAGACATTCGCTATCCACGCCCTGATGAATCCCGAAGTGAAACTGCTATCGATCACAGGAGTAGCCGGCACAGGCAAGACCCTTTTGGCACTGGCCAGTGCACTCGAGCAAAGGCGTAATTACAAGCAGATCTATTTAGCGCGGCCCATTGTTCCACTCAGCAATAAAGACATTGGTTACCTTCCGGGTGATATCAAATCAAAGTTAAACCCATATATGGAACCCCTCTGGGACAACCTTAAATTTATTCAGAATCAGTTCAATGAATCTGATAAAGACTACAAGCGGATCAATGACATGGTAAATAAGGAAAAACTGGTCATCACACCCCTGGCTTATATCAGGGGCCGCTCATTGTCCAGCATCTTCTTTATAGTGGATGAAGCCCAAAACCTCACGCCTCATGAAGTGAAAACCATCATTTCAAGAGCTGGAGAAAACACCAAGATTGTGTTTACAGGAGATATTTATCAGATAGATACACCTTATCTCGATTCGCAAAGTAACGGGTTATCGTACCTGATAGACAAGATTCAGGGGCATTCCATCTATGCACACATCACCCTGGAAAAAGGTGAACGCTCGGAGCTCGCCAATCTCGCCAATGAATTATTATGATTTTCAGGCAATAAAAAACCCCCACTCGTTTGGCGGGGGCTTTGTTGATAGGTTAAACTTAAATATTTTCAGGCTGCTACGCCAATTGACACCAGCGAACTGCTCACCTTCAGTCCACATTGCTCTATACGATCTTTGCTGATCTTGAAATTCATCTTGGACTGCTGGAAAATAAAACTGATAGCAGCACCTTCTTTTACCAAATCATCTTCTGTAACAATCAGGGTATTGGATACATTTCCGGAAGCCCGGATAAATTCCACCACTTTCTTTTTGTTTGATTTAGGCAGATATAAAATGTGGCACTGACTGACATCTGCCGGTGAGGTAATCTCTATTACTTTTATAAAATTACCCCAGGTTCTTTTGTTTTTAAGGCCTTCCCTTATTTGTTCGAAGGCTTGCTTATTACCATAAACCCCGATTGTAAATGTAGCTCCTTCTGTATTCTCCCATTTTACATGTTTGGAAAAATTATATAAAAACAGGGATTGAATACGGTACACACTTGCAGTCTGGGAAAATACTTCTGTAAAACCCACGGCCATCAGCATCGCTGTGGCCACCATCATGATTCTCAGTTTCCTTTCCATAGTTATAGAATTCATCATCAAATGATATTTTTAGCTTCCAATCTTTAATTCCGTCCTAAAATTAATCCCTACAAATAGAAAAAGTATCCTTTAAGGAGTCTGGAAGCTTGTTTGGGAAATTGGATTTTAGTAAGGACAGATTGCAATTGAGCAAGAAAATGGGATGAATAGGGCAATAACATCCTTTTAGTACCCATACCCTGTTTCTATCAACTCCCCAATTCGTCCGATGAAATCGGGAACTAATTCGATAAATTTTTCAGGCCTCCTGCATTTACGACTTAAACGCAAAATCCCTTAACATGTAAGAAAAATGAGGTTTTAGACAATGTATTCCTCCTCACTTTCCACTCCATATAAATTAAGATGATCAAATAAGATCTTTCATTTCCATCATCTTAATGATTGTGGCAATAATCTCGTCCTCCTCCAGTGTAGCATAATTGAAAATCACATCAAAAGCAGTGTCGTCCACTCTTTTGCCCTCGAAAAACTCTCTGATATGTTCCCGCTTCTTATCAATCTCCCTGATTTTTCTTTCGGCATCATTAAGCGTGATCTCATGGGCTTTGCTCACCTGGTTGATCCTCCATTCCAGCGGGGCCATCAGCTTGATGTGAAGAGACCTCTCAATATCCCTTGTGATTGACACTCCGCCACGCCCAACGATAATAATATGACCCTGCTCGGCAAATGCCCTGATCACGTGGCCTATCTTTTTCTTTATCTTAATATCTCCCGGATAATGACGGTGTGAAAGCGACATGACGATATCGTTGACAAGCCCGAGGTCTTCGGCATGGACGATCTCCTTAACCATTTTGGGGTTGAGATTCAATTCCTTCGCTGATTCATCGAGCACTTCCTTGCCTATCCATTGCCATGTCTGTTTTGTAAAGTTCTCCGCCTCAATCTGGTCAAGCGCACTCACAAGGTGGGCGGCCAGTTGTTTTGCCGGGCAACCGTATTGTCTTGAAATGGTTACCACCGGACCCGGCTTTGTATGCCTTCTGACAATATGATTGTGGTCCGGCATAAACCGTTTTTTCATATATTCCAATAAAACATTGCTCATGATTTCCTCCTTGATATAATGGTTGACAGCTTTATATTTATAACAATATTTACGTGATATAAAATCCCTTGATTGGCTTTTTTGAATAAATAGTGGATTCATCATGATAAGTACTACAGACTGTCTCCCTGTCAGGAAACAAAGGAAAAATTCATGCTGTCTGTTTCTTAAAAAAGCGTCTGAGAGTCGTGGAGGTTTAAGAGTCCTCCTGCCAGGACAATCATTGTTTGTACCAAATGTCCGAAATACCGGCATCGGGCGATCCGGTATAGCGGATCACTTTGATCTGATCATTGGCTGCCATGCGGATGCAGCATTTATAGGTTCTGCCCTCTTTGAAACAATAATATGTGCCACCGTTCCATTCTGTCTTATCGGGATTGTAAGAGAGATCGCAAATGATTTTATTTCCTTTTAACGGCATTCGTTTTCTAAGTTGGTCTGGATTATTTTCATCCAGGGGCATCTTTCCGGCTTCATCTGTTTTGAGCCATACAATCCTGCCCTGATAATGACCACCTACGACATCTATCCTTACAAGCAAATCACCTGATGATGTCCGCCATGTACCTGTGATATCCCTGGTGTTGCCGTTCTGTGCAAAGCTCGTTGAGATATTGACAATTAACAATAAAAGAAATAATGCCCCTTTCATACTTAAGTTCATTTACATAAAAGCTCCATATACAAAAAGCTATTTCAGCTCTTATCCGTTCCTGAGAGGAAAAGAATATTTAGAACTGTTTGTTTCTGAAAATTTAAAATCCAAAATTTCCGTCATCATATATTTATACCGCTTTTGGGGAAGTTGTGAGTTTAAAAATATTAATTTTTACCTCGCATTGGTGTTCATACTTCCGCACAGGGTCACGGGAGTAATGAACTTCCCGATATTGAATAAAACCGGAATGCCATGACAAATAATATTTCAACAACAGAGCAAATCCCCGAGCTGATCCACCGGCAAAAAGAATATTTTCGTTCGGGTGAAACACTTGGTCTCAGATTTCGTCTTCAGCAGCTCAAAAAGTTGAATAAGGTGCTGAAAAAATATGAAAGCGATGTGTTTGATGCGATAAACAAAGATTTTAAAAAGTCGATATTTGAAATTTTCGGCACCGAGGTGGCCCTTGTGCAGGAGGAAATAAAATATTTCCTGAAAAATCTGCCAAAACTCATGCGCCCCGAAAAGTTGAAATCCACCCTGGTCAGCTTTCCGGCCAAAAACTATTTGTACAAAGAACCCTATGGATTATCATTGATTATCGGGCCATGGAACTATCCTTTGCAACTGATTCTGGAACCGCTGGTGGGATCGATCGCTGCCGGCAATTGTGTTTTACTCAAACCGTCAGAATTGGCAGTCCATACTTCAGCCCTGATCAGGATGATGATGGAAGAAATATTTGATAAATCATATGTAGCGGTAGTCGAAGGCGGACCCGAAGTCACACAGGCCCTGCTCGCAGAAGCATTCGATCATATCTTTTTCACAGGAAGTGTCAAAGTGGGTAAGATCGTTTATGAGGCTGCGGCCAAAAATCTCACACCTTGTGTACTGGAACTCGGCGGCAAATCGCCTTGTATCGTTGACAGCGATGCAGATATCGATATCGCTGCAAGGCGTATCGTATGGGGTAAATTTGTAAACGGAGGCCAGACATGCGTTGCTCCGGATTACTTACTTCCACACAAGGATATTAAAAACGAACTTCTGGATAAGATCAGTCATTATATCAAAAAGTTTTATGGTGATGATCCTAAAAAGAGTCCGGACTACCCGAGGATTATCAACGACCGTAACTTCAGTAGGCTAAAACACCTGCTCGAAAACGGCAAAATTGTCATAGGCGGGGACCATGACGCAGCAGACAGGTATATCGCTCCCACGGTAATTGATGAAATCTCATGGGAGGATCCTGTGATGCAGGATGAAATATTCGGCCCCATCCTGCCGGTCATGAAATTTGAGCACCTAGAGGATGCACTCAACGAAATCAAAGACCGCCCCAAACCGCTGGCTTTGTATTATTTTTCAAAGAATAAAAAGAAACAGGAGCGGATCATCCGGGCAATGCCCTATGGCGGCGGATGCATCAATGACACGCTGTTTCAGTTTGGCAGCCCGCACATTCCTGTAGGCGGTGTGGGCAACAGCGGCATTGGCAAATATCACGGCAAGGCAAGTTTTGATGTATTTTCCAACAGCAAAGGCATCGTAAAGCAAAGCAACAAGATTGATATACCGCTTCGCTATCCTCCCTATGGCGACAGTCTGAAATGGCTCCGGATGATCTTTAAGATTTAAGAGATTTATAAAGTTTTTTAATAAAATGGAAATGGCCGCATTCTTTTTAAATTTTATGAGTTTTAAACGATTTAACCATTAACCGACAGAAAATGTCCCCTATCAAAACAGGTATCGCCTCATACGGAATGTCAGGGATGGTCTTTCATGCGCCACTGCTGCATGTGCACCCCGGATTTGACATCGTAAAAATCGTTGAAAGATCATACAAGGGCTCCAAAGAGCGGTATCCTTATGTGAGGGTCGTGGAGTCGTATGAGGAATTACTCAAAGATCATGACATTGAACTCATTATCGTGAACACACCGGATGTGACGCATTATGAGTTTTGCAAAATGGCGCTGGAGGCAGAAAAGCATGTGATCGTAGAGAAGCCTTTTACCATAAAATCTTCTGAGGCAAAAGAATTGATCGGCCTGGCAAAAGAGAAAAAGAGAATCATCAGCGTATTCCAAAACCGGCGATGGGACGGTGATTTCCTGACGGTCAAAAAAGTGATCGAAGAGCAACTGCTTGGCAGGCTCGTGTCCTTCGAATCGCATTTCGACCGGTATCGAAATTTTATAAAACCCAATACCTGGAAAGAAGAGCGCACTGTCGGCGCGGAGCAGGTTTATAATCTCGGATCACACATGATTGATCAGGCCTATGACTTGTTTGGCTTGCCCCAGAGCGTGTCGGCCTATATCGGCATACAGCGTACCGGCGGGAAGGCAGATGATTTTTATGACATTGTCATGAATTACGATGACCTTCATGTCAATCTGAAATCGAGCTACCTGGTGCGGGAGGAAGGCCCCCGCTATATCGCGCACGGCACGGAAGGGTCTTTTCTGAAGTGGGGCATCGACCCGCAGGAAGATGACCTCAAGGCTGGCAAATTACCGGGAGGACCCAAATGGGGTATGGAAAAGAAAAAACTGTGGGGTAAACTGAACACCACGATCTCAGGATTGCATGTCACGGGCCGCATCGAGACAATCCCCGGTGATTATCTGGCTTATTATGAAAATATTCATGATGCCATACGTAATAGCACCGAACTTGCGGTAAAACCGGAACAATCGCTCGATGTAATACGAATCATTGAAGCGGCCATCGAGAGCAACAGGACGGGCAGTGTCATATCCCTGCAATGAACAGGCACATGAAAAAATCATCATTTTTTCATAGCCAATTTTACTGTCCGCTGGTAGTCTTTGCTTTTCTCGCTTTTATCACTTTCGACGGGAATGTGTTCTGACTCAGATCAATACTCTTTTCAATCTCAAATCCGGCTTTAATTAAATTGTCCTTAAACGAAACCGGACGGCAACCGGCTAAAAGGTCCGGGAATTTTTTGGCAAGCCAAAACCAAAACTTATGGATTTTCTTTTTACCGAAAGAAAAAGTCGAAACCACTACCCTTCCGCCGGGTTTAATAACCCTGTAAAATTCTTCCGCTATTTCATCAAAAGTACCGGCAGGCATCAGATCGATCATAAAATTATTGATCAACAGATCAAATGTATTATCACCAAAATCTAGCGCCAGAGCATCGCCTTCCAATAGCTCAAAATCAACCTTATCCATGTTTTTTAATCGCTTTCCTGCCTTCCGGAGCATATCCGGCGACAGATCAATACCTAGAGTTTTCCCGTGGGGATTTCTTTTCAGTATTTCTTTAAAGACAACGCCTGTTCCGCAGGCCACTTCCAGGATAGTTTCCCCGTCTTTAATTTCAGCAAATTGCAGTACATATTTTGCTGCCTTACTTTCGGTCAGCCAACTCCAAAAGTCATAAAACCACACAATTCTTTTATAATTGACTTTCATGGCTGTTCTGTCCAGCCTTCTTTCCAGGGTTTCCATTTCCGATCTGTTTAAAAATTGGAAGCTGTCCGATTTAACAACAACACGTTCATCCCATTATGTGGGCACGCTGATTCAACACTGCCCCGGTCTTCTGCATTTGCCTGATCCCATCAGTGCAGCAAGGTCATGAAAATAACCAATTTCCCATAGCATCAATCACTGCTGCTTCCAGTGCAGCCTCCCCTGCATGTCATAGGCGATCAGGTCCTTTTCGCTCATTTCCCGAATTATCTCGTCAAGTAAAGACTGCTCATGATGCGCAAAAATCCGGCTGAGCTCGTCGGGCAGAATGGGACCTTTGTGAAGCTGGTAATGAACAATCTCCCGGATCCGTTCCTGATCGGATTCCGACAGCGTCCTTCTTTTTTCAATGCAGTAATCGCAATGTCCACAGTCATCAAAGCTTTTCTCCCCAAAGTATCCGAGGATAAATCTGGTCCTGCAATGTCCTGTATCCTCAACATACCGGATCATTGAATCCAGTTTTTGCTTTTTAATTTTCCGGCGCTCATTGAGTCTCTGGATGTCCAGCGGCAATGCAGACGCATCATACCTTTGCGTAATAAACGCGAGCTGGGGCTTGTCTCTCATTTTGTCATAAGTGATAATCTTTTGCTCATTTAGGGCCGCAAGTTGGTGTTTCACCTTTCCCAACGGTATATTCAGCACTCGGGCAATCTGATTTTCGGAGATGCGCATGAAATTACCAAATAATTCGCCCCCGTAGAGCCTTAGCAAGGTCTTGATAAGCGGCTCCAGGGCTACGTTGGCAATCAGGTATTTGTAAAGCTCTGTTTTGTCGATATTAAAAGAGATTTTTGAAGGGTGGTAAAAACTTTCATTCAATTCAACAAAGCCCTCCTCTTCCAGTCTCTGAATAGCGTAATATGCTTCACGGGCCGAGAAATCAAACCGGTTGCAAAAATCTGTGATGTCAAAATCAAAATAAGAGAGCATATTGGAGCCGACGGCAATCTTATAATAATTGGCCAGTGCCTGGTACACCCTGCGGATAAAGTCAGGCGAAGGGTTCGAATTTTCGAAACTCTGATAAAGCTGATGCTTGTCCCCCTCATGATAAAGAATGACTGCATAAGCTCTTTTACCATCCCTGCCGGCACGACCCGCTTCCTGGTAATACGCCTCCAGGTTGTCCGGAATATCATAGTGGATCACAATCCTGACATTATCTTTATTGATACCCATTCCGAAAGCATTTGTAGCCACCATCACCCTTGTATCACCTGATTGCCAAAACTCCTGTTTTTTTGCTCTCAGGTCATGGCCGAGCCCCGCATGATAATAATCGGCTGAGATATGGTGAGTGAGGAGCCATGCGGCAATTTCTTTTGCCTTACGTCTGTTTCGTACGTAAACGAGTGCCGGGCCTTGCACTTTATTGAGAATTTCCAGCAACTTACTCTCTTTGTGTTGAGGCTTGCGCACTGCCAGTGCCAGATTTTCCCTTTCAAAACTGGCCTTGTAGCGGCGAGGTTCCCGGAGCAAAAGTTTCTCACATATATCATCGACTACTTGTCCTGTGGCTGTGGCCGTAAGTGCAATGGTCTTGACTCCCGGGAGGTAAGAATCCCGAAATTCGGCAATCTGGAGATAAGTCGGCCTGAAATCATAACCCCACTGCGAAATACAATGCGCCTCATCAACAGCCAGGAGGTTCACATTCATGTTTTTGACGCGCTCCCTGAAAATTTCCGTCCGGAGTCGCTCGGGAGAGACATACAAAAGCTTTACTTCTCCATAGATGCAATTGTCGAGGATAATGTCTATTTCTCTGTTTGTCAAACCCGTGTAGATGGCATACGCTTTTATTCCTCTTTTATTTAACTCATCCACCTGGTCTTTCATCAGTGCGATCAGCGGGGAAATAACCAGGCACAAGCCTTCCTTACACATCGCCGGCAATTGATAGCAAAGCGATTTTCCTCCGCCGGTAGGCAACAGTGCCACCGTGTCATTTTTATTGAGCACGGACATGACAATCTCCTTTTGTAAGGCTCTGAAGGAATCATATCCCCAATACTGTTTCAATATTTTTAATGGATCGCGCACTTTTTCTTTTCGCAAATCAGGCTTTGTGGTGAAATCTATTGAGGATTAAGGTAATAAAATTGTAGTAATCTTTTAATTTTGCGGCCCATGAAGTGGACAGTGCTGCCGGTATTTTTATTCTGGGTCTTAAATGTCAGTGCCCAGCAGTTATTCATCAAAGGGAAAGTTACGGATCTGGAAACGGGTGAAGGTGTCAGTTTTGCGCACGTGGGTATCTGCGGCAAGAGCATCGGAACCGTGGCCAATGACCTGGGCGAATTTGAATTTCATATCCCGGACAAAGTACTGAATGATTCATTGTGTGCCACAGCCATAGGTTACGCCACATTCAAAGTAGCCGTACAGGAACTGAAGGGGAAAAACCGCTTTGATATATTGCTCAAACCGACGGTAAGCTACCTGCAGAACATTCTTGTTAAAGATGAGAAAATTACGGGTAAACGGGTGGTTGCTAAAGCCATCGCAAGGATCCCAAGAAATTATCCCAAAAAGCCATTCAATCTCAAAGGGTATTACCGTGATTATTTAAAGAAAAATAACCAATATGTCAGTATGCTCGAAGCGGTGATCGAAGTGGACGACAAAGGATTCAGAAAACCTATCGATCGCACGCTTATCAAGATTAATCAGTTACGTTATAGCCGTAATTATATTGACAATCTTACCGGGTATGTCACGGATTATGAGAATGACTCCACCAAAATTCTGCTGCATGGTGTGGCGTCTTCGTACAGCGGCAATGAATTCCTGAATCTTTATTATCACAATCCCATACGAAACCATATCACCGCAGTTCCTTTCATAGGTGTATTCGATACGTTTGCCGACAGGAATTATGACTTTAAAATAGAATACTATACGACCATCGACGGCAAGGAGGTATATGTCATCAATATTTCAACCGGCAGAAAATTCAAATTTACTCATGTGTCAATAAAAGGGCAGTTATTCATCCGTACCGATAATTATGCCATCGTCAAATTCAATTACGCATATTTCGTCACTAAACGACTGGAGACCAAAAAGCTGTTTGAGCTCAATGTTGAATACCGGGAATTTCAGGATAAGATGTACCTGAAATATTTCTCCTATATGAATTACTTTCAGTTGCTGACCCTGGACGGGAAGGTGGATATCTCCCTTTTTCGTGAGTTTTTTATCAATAAAATCAATGCAGCGGATTATACCCCCATAGACAAGAAAACAGCCATTGATATTACCAGGCCGCTCTATCTTCAGGAAGCTCCCAACGATGCCGGGTTCTGGCTTACTTACAACAGGACCTTGCTGGAGCAACCGCTGATGGAATGATCTGAAAAACAGGAATATTTAAATATCAAATTGTTGTATTTTGTTACACCACAGTATTTATATTTGTATCACAATTGATCATTTTTATCAATGAACATTATAATAGCAGGAGCAGGAGAAGTAGGGTTCCATCTCGCAAAGCAACTGACGCAGGAAAGACAGGAAATCGTTGTCATTGACCTTGATCAGGAACGATTGAATTATATATCATCCCACCTCGATGTACACACAGTAAAAGGAAGTTCCACATCTTATAAATTCTTAAAATCGGCTGCGGTGAGTAAGGCGGATTTGTTAATCGCCGTTACCTCTTCCGAGGAGACCAACCTTGCCACGTGTATCATTGCCAAAAAACTCGGCGCAAAAAAAACCATAGCACGTATCGATAATATGGAATATCTGATCGACAAAGAGACGCTCGATCTGAAAACTGTGGGTATTGATGAATTGATCTCTCCGGAAAGCCTGGCAGCACGCGAAATCAAGAGGTTGTTGCGGGAAGCCGCCCTTACCGATACCTTCGAATTTGACAACGGCATGCTCACCTTGGTGGGTATTCATATTGGCGAAAATAGTCAGCTTGTCAATAAAAGTATCAAGGATACCACATATCTGAATCCTGATCAGAATTTTATCACCGTGGCCATTTTACGCAATGGGAAAACGATCATTCCTCATGGCAACACAACTTTTCTGACCGGTGACCACGCTTATTTCATTGCCGAACCGAGTGGCGTGCAGAAAGTGATGGAGCTGTCGAGCCAGGAAAAGGTCGTCTTTAAAAACCTGATGATTCTCGGCGGGACAAAAATCGGATATCACGCCGCGCGACGATTGAGTAAAAAGTACAGAATCAAGCTGATAGAAGCAAATAAGGACCGTTGCATGGAGCTCGTAGATGAACTCAGAGACACCCTGGTGATTAACGGTGACTTTACCAGTGTAGACTTGCTCAAGGAAGAAGGCCTCGAGGATATGGATGCTTTTATCGCTGTCAGCAATAACTCCGAGACAAATATTATTTCATGCCTCGTGGCCAAGACTTATGGAGTAAAGAAAACCATCGCTTTGGTGGAAAACATGGATTATATCCATTTATCGCAGAATATCGGCGTAGACACCATGATCAATAAAAAGCTGATCGCAGCTAATTTTATCTCAAGGTACATCAGGAAGGGCGATGTGATCTCTCTCACAGGCATTCACGGTGTGGATGCCGAAATCATGGAGTTTGAGGTGAAGGAAACCTCCAAAATAAATCATAAAAAGATCAAGGATCTTAACTTCCCCAAAACAGCGATTATCGGCGGAGTTGTGAGAAAAGGTGTTGGATATACGGCTTTCGGTGATTTTGAATTCAGGCCCAAAGACAGGGTTGTGGTATTGAGCCTGCCCGAGACCATTCGTGAAGTCGAACAATATTTTAAGTGATTTATGGCGCCGGTTTACAACAGATTTACCTACATTAATGGTTTCCATGAAAAAGCTGTAATTTTTTAGCTGTCATGAGACTCAACCTGAAGGCCATTTTTTCCATTCTCAGTATCCTGCTGATGCTCAACGGGGGATTTATGCTGCTCTGCCTTGCCGTATCTCTTTACTACAACGACGGGCAATGGCGGGCATTGCTTTATTCAGGCCTGATCACTTCTGCAATTGGCACCATCGTCTATTTCATTACGAGGAGCAAAAGCAAAAACGGGCTGAGCAAGCGGGACGGCTATCTGATCGTCACACTGGGCTGGCTGACAATGTCTTTCTTTGGCACACTCCCTTACCTGCTGAGCGGTGAGATACCGACTATGGCCGATGCTTTTTTTGAGACGTTATCGGGTTTTACGACTACCGGTGCCTCAATACTCAATGATATAGAATCGATGAGTGAAGGAATTCTGATGTGGCGCAGCCTCACCCAGTGGATCGGCGGCATGGGCATTATCGTTCTTACAGTTGCCATATTGCCACTGTTGGGTATCGGCGGCATGCAGCTATTCGTCGCGGAGGCTCCGGGCGTCACCCCTGATAAACTCAAGCCACGCATCACGGATACAGCCAAGAGGTTATGGCTGATCTATCTGCTGCTCACCGTCGGGGAGGCTGTACTCCTGAAAATAGGCGGAATGTCATATTTCGATGCCATTAATCACTCTCTGACCACGATGGCTACCGGCGGATTTTCTACCAAACAAGCAAGTATCGCATATTTCACTTCCCCTTTCATCCAATATGTCATCATCATATTCATGTTCCTTGCTGGCACTAATTTCACATTGACATATTTCGCACTCCACGGTCGCCTCAGAAAAGTATGGGATAATGAGGAATTTCGTTATTATCTTCTTTTCACGGCCGGTTTTGCCGTGCTGGTCACAGTACTGGTGTATTACCTTACGGAAAGCAGTTTCGAAAAAGCTTTCAGAGATTCACTGTTTCAACTCGTCTCTATCATTACGACGACCGGTTATGTAACGGCAGATTATACAAGCTGGGAGCCATTGCTCACCGTATTGTTTTTCATGCTGATGTTTATCGGCGCTTCGGCAGGCTCAACTGCCGGCGGAGTAAAAGTGGTGCGGCATATCATTTTACTTAAAAACAGTATCCTGGAGCTCAGACGTCAGCTTCACCCGCAGGCCATGTTACCCGTGCGCCTTAATAACAGGGCCGTCTCCGCTGAAATTACCTTTAACGTCATGGCTTTTATGATTATTTATTTCATGGTGTTCGCATTAGGGTCAGTGATCATATCATCCATGGGATATGATTTTAATACATCCATGGGGGCTGTGGCTACATGCCTTGGTAATATCGGGCCCGGAATCGGTCGCGTGGGGCCTGTAGATAATTTTGCCTTTATTTCTCCCGCCGGCAAATGGTTCCTTTCCTTCCTGATGTTGCTCGGCAGACTGGAATTATTTACCGTATTGATATTATTGACACCGTTTTATTGGAGGAGGCATTAAAAAGAACACAGCACCATAGAACAAACATAAATAACATTGAATTGGTTTGTACCTAACCAAATCATTGATTACCAGTAAAATACGATACATTAAAATAAACCAGCAAAGAGAATGCGTATATTTTTTCTGAACACGATGCCCGTGTGGGGTGGCTGTGAGCGATGGGTGGTACAAGTTGGTCGGCTCATGAAAAAGCGAGGCCACCATGCAATCATTTCAAGCCGCCCGGGATCAGTCGTTGAGCAACGTGCCATTGAGAACGGCCTTGATATATATCCTTTTGATCTTCATGCTGATGTAGCATTTTGGAAAATTCCAAAACTGGTCAGGTTTCTGAAAAAAGAAAAAATCGATGTGTTTATTGGCGTGCAGACAAGAGATGTGAAGATAGGCTGTCTGGCAGCAAAAATTGCCGGTGTGCCATTAATCCTTGCCAGAAGCGGCCTGGATATCATAAAGAAAAAATTCTACCACAAACTGGCTTATACGAAATATATCGATGGGATCATCACAAACACTTTTGCCTTGAAGGATATTTACATGAGGTACGGGTATTTTAAAGATGATTTTATTCATCCCATTCATGATGGTTTCGAGTTTATTGGCGATGTAGATGACATTGATCTGAAAGCAATGTTTAATCTGCCGCAAAGTTCGAAAGTAATGGTGGCAGTAGGACGCGTCGCACGGCAAAAAGGTTTTGATATTTTGATTCAGGCAGCTAAAAAGGCTAAGGACAATGGTGATGACTGGAGGTTTATCGTTGTAGGAGAGGGACCGCTTGAAGATGAACTGAAAAAGATGGCAAAAAAGTTACAGGTTGATGATTATATACAATTTATTGGATTTAGAAAAGATGTGCTGCCGATCATGAAAGCAGCCGATCTGTTTGTTCTTTCTTCCAGATATGAGAGCATGACCAACGTATTGCGTGAGGCCATGTCGGTAGAGACAGCTTGCGTGACAACGGATGTGATGGGTGTTCGCGGAGAACTGATCGAGCATGAAAAACACGGATATATTGTTGAACCGGAAAATCCGCAGGCACTCTATGATGGCATCAAATATGTTTTGTCAAACCCTGAGCTTCAGACTGCAATGATAAAAAATGGATTTGCCAGGATTAAATCATCTTTTTCTGTTGAAAAAATGATCGATCAGATTGAACAATTATTTAAAGAAAAATTACAGGAAAAAGGAGTTAAAATTTCATGATGATGATCCTGAAATGGCTTAACGGGAATTGTCGATAACGACAATAAGAGAAACCCTTTCAATTTGATTATCTTGCGAACCGGTATATTTCACTGAAAC
>WGED01000694.1 GCA_015492915.1 Cyclobacteriaceae bacterium | reverse complement strand
GGATGACATAGAATTCCTTAAATTATCTTCCGGTTATTCCTTACTTTTGAAAGATTTTAACAATGCCCTGTTCTTTGCCAACAGGGCCATTCTGGCCAATCAGTATGACGATGAAGGCTATTTTCTTCGGGGGCAGGCTTATTTACTTAACAAGGACAGCCTGACCGCCTTGGAAAGTCTTGAAGAAGCCTGGCAATTAAAAAAATCCATGAAAATATTTGATGCTGCACTAGACTTGTCGCTGGCGCTAAGGCAGCACGTCAGAGCAAAAAGATATCTGTCTGAAGTAAAAAGGGCCAATCCACATGAGAAATTCTGTTTTTATGAGGGCAAGTTTCTGAATGAGACAAAACAACTGGATTCGGCCAAAGCAGTCCTGACACGATGTCTCAGGACTGATCCTGATGAAATAAGAGTAAATTTCGAACTGGCAAGAAATTATTACCGTTCAGGCGATCCTGACTCGGCCTTAACATTTATTGATAATTATCTTAATTCCATGCCAGATGATGTGGAAGTGCTGTTATTTAAAGCCAGGATATTAAGCAGTCAGAATCAATATACTGCCGCCCTAGATATATATCAAAAAGTTATGGAGGTTGACAGCACCTCCACGGCGGCGAACACCGGCATAAAAAACATGCAGCGAAGACTGGAACGGATCAGGGTTTTGCGGCGAAAAGAAAACGTGAAAAAACAGATTGAGGAATTCAAGAAAATAGAGACAAAACCGGTTTTGTAAAAGTCGGGTCGCCCGTATTTTTCATCTCAGTCCGTTTCCGGAAAAGCAAATCAATAAACATTCTCCAAATAAAAAATATTCTCTACTTTTGCACATTCTGAAATATAGCTGTTTCAGGCAATAAAGTAAGAATTGCAAATTTCATGAAAAACAGACGATTTTTCATGATTTAAAAATCAACACGGTCCCAGGGTTGTAGTGCGGGGCATAAAAACTTATAACAAATGAGTGAACAAAAGATCAAAATTACTTTTCCCGATGGCTCTGTCAGAGAATATGACAAAGGTGTGAGCGGACTGGATATAGCCAAAAGCATCAGTGAAGGTTTGGCACGTAATGTGCTCGCCGCCAGGGTGAACGGCGAGGTTTGGGATGCTACGAGACCGATCAATGAAGATGCCGAAATACAGTTGCTCACCTGGGAAGATGAAGATGGCAAAAAAGCCTTCTGGCACTCCTCCGCTCACTTGATGGCCGAGGCCCTCGAAGCATTGTATCCGGGTATTAAGTTTGGCATCGGTCCGCCGGTCGATACGGGTTTTTATTACGATGTGGATTTTGGTGATCAGAAATTTGAAGCAGCTGATATTGCCAAAGTAGAGCAGAAGATGCGGGAGCTGGCCAAGCAGAAAAACACTTACGTGAGAAAAGAAGTGCCGAAGGAAGAGGCAATTGCTTATTTTAAGGATAAAGGAGATGAGTATAAGCTGGAACTCCTCGATGAACTGGAAGACGGCGCCATTACCTTTTATGAACAGGGCAATTTTACTGATTTGTGTCGCGGGCCGCACATTCCCAACACAGGTCTTATCAAAGCCATAAAGCTGATGAACGTGGCGGGCGCTTATTGGAGGGGAGATGAAACAAGGAAACAGCTCACCCGCTTGTATGGCGTTACTTTCCCAAAGAAAAAAGAACTGGATGAATATCTGCACTTGCTGGAGGAAGCTAAAAAGCGCGATCATCGCAAACTTGGCAAGGAACTCGACCTTTTTACTTTTTCGGAAAAAGTGGGACAGGGGCTTCCGCTGTGGTTGCCTAAGGGGACAGTACTGCGTGAGAAATTGGTGGATTTTCTGAAGAAAGCACAACGGGAGGCCGGATACGACGGCGTGGTGACACCTCATATCGGACAGAAAGAATTGTATGTAACTTCGGGGCATTATGAGAAATATGGTAAAGATTCATTCCAGCCCATCCGTACGCCCAATGAGGACGAGGAATTTTTGCTCAAACCCATGAACTGTCCGCATCATTGCGAAATCTATAAATCACGACCGCGGTCGTACAGAGATCTTCCCTTGCGATTGGCAGAGTTCGGAACGGTTTATCGTTATGAACAAAGTGGTGAGTTGCACGGGCTCACAAGGGTACGGGGTTTTACGCAAGATGATGCTCATATTTTTTGTCGGCCCGACCAGGTAAAGGATGAATTTAAAAAAGTCATCGACCTGGTCTTATATGTGTTTGGCTCTTTGGGGTTTGATGACTTTGTGACCCAGATTTCACTGCGCGATCCTGATAACAAGGAAAAGTACATCGGTGGTGATGAAGCATGGGAAAAAGCTGAAAAAGCCATCATAGAGGCGACGGCAGAGAAAGGGTTGCAAACCGTCACGATCCCCGGAGAAGCAGCTTTTTACGGCCCGAAGCTTGATTTCATGGTCAAGGATGCGTTGAAGCGAAGCTGGCAGTTGGGCACGATACAGGTTGATTACAACCTTCCCGAGCGATTCGAATTGGAATATGTGGGTGCTGATAACCAAAAGCACCGCCCTGTCATGATCCACAGGGCGCCATTCGGTTCTATTGAGCGGTTTGTAGCTATTTTGCTCGAGCATACAGGCGGCAATTTGCCGTTATGGCTCAGTCCGATTCAATTTGTCGTGCTTCCTATTTCTGAAAAATATAATGAGTATGCTCAGAATGTCGCAACCCGGTTGGAGGAGGCAGGCTATCAGGGTTACACCGATCAGCGGGATGAAAAAGTAGGGCGTAAGATCAGGGATGCCGAGTTGTCAAAAATTCCCCTGATGCTCATAGTCGGTGAGAAAGAAGTAGATGCCGGTACCGTTTCGGTGCGCAGGCATGGCAAGGGCGATGTGGGGTCTTTTACACTCGAAGATTTTTTGAAATTTATGGGAGAGGAAGTGGAAAAAAGCAAAGAATCCCATTAAATTGATAATCAACTAATTTGCTGCAGGTTTTTTAAAAACAAAATTTTATACTGATATTTGCAGCTCAATTTTTAAACACTATAAAAGGAGGTAAAAATCAGTAAACAACGATCGCACAGAAGGTATCACAGGGTAAGGGAAGAAGAGCCCTACAAAGTAAATGAAAAAATCACTGCTACTCATGTGAGGGTAGTCGGCGAAAATGTCAAGAATGACATTTATGATATTCGCACAGCACTTGGGATGGCAAGAGAACAGGGATTGGATCTGGTGGAGATTTCTCCGAAAGCCGAGCCGCCCGTTTGCAAGATCATAGATTATTCGAAGTTTAAGTACGAGCAGAAGAAAAAGCAGAAGGAGATCAAGGCCAAAGCGCACAAGACAGTGCTGAAGGAAATTCGCTTCGGTCCCAATACGGATGATCATGATTTTAACTTTAAAGTAAAGCATGCCATCAAGTTTTTGCAGGATGGCGCCAAAGTGAAAGCTTATGTGCATTTTGTGGGTAGGTCGATCGTGTTTAAAGAGCGGGGAGAGATTTTGTTGCTGAGATTTGCCCAGGCAGTAGAAGACTACGGAAAGGTAGAGCAACTGCCGAAACTGGAAGGGAAGCGAATGATAATTTTCATAGCGCCTAAAACGCAGAAAAAATAGATTATTAAATTATAAAAACAGAAATATGCCAAAAGTAAAGACGAAATCGGGAGCCAAAAAGAGGTT
>WGED01000693.1 GCA_015492915.1 Cyclobacteriaceae bacterium | reverse complement strand
GGTTTGGTAGGATCAAAAGTTACAGCCGGACCAATGGCGCGTTCATTAGGGAAAGTGTTATTGGCAAACATACCATTGAAATTGATATTTACTTTCAGGTGATCCTTAAAAAAAGATGGATCCAACGCCAGCGACAATGAAGTTCTCTTAAAATTGGAGTTTTTAAGGATGCCGTTTTGGTTGGTGTAACCGACAGATGCGCGGTACGGCATGCTTGCTAAGCTTCCGTTAGCACTTAGGTTATGGTCAGTACTGACTGCGTTTTCAAATATCAGACTCTGCCAGTCAGTATTGGCGGCGCCCAACAGGTCGGCTGCCTCTGCAGGAGTGCTGCCGTCTGCCACGCGCTGGTTTACCAATTCGCGATATTGATCTCCGTCAAATACGGATATTTTTCCGACAGGAGTCTGAATTCCCACATTACCCGTATAAGTGATTTTGAGTTTATCACCTTTTTTACCCCTTTTGGTCGTAATGATAATAACGCCATTAGAGGCCCTGGAACCATAGATAGCCGTGGCACTGGCATCTTTAAGTACAGAAAACGACTCTATATCATTCGGATTGATCACACTGAGCGGATTGCGCATTCCGGCCACGCCGTTATTGTCCACAGGTACCCCGTCAATGATAATCAACGGATCGTTGCTGGCACGAAGTGAGGACCCGCCCCTGATGCGGATAGTAGCTCCACTGCCGGGAGCACCTCCCTGGGTTGTGATCTGCACCCCGGCAGTCCTGCCCGCGAGTAACTCCTGAGGTGAGACAATAAACCCTTTATTGAATTCTTTGGAATCGATGGCTGAGACGGCGCCGGTGGCGTCCTCCTTTTTTTGAACGCCATACCCTATGACGACAATTTCCTGTAGTGCATGAATATCCGGGATCATTTTCAGGTCAATTACTGTTTTATTACCCACCGGAATTTCTTCAGTTATATATCCTACAGAACTGAATACCAAAACAGCCGATTCATCAGGCACCTGAATGCTATAATTCCCATTAAGGTCCGTGACACTTCCCGTTGAGGTTCCTTTTACTACTACGTTTACTCCCGGTATTCCATTGAGCTCATCCTCGGATGTTACCCTTCCTGTTATCTGAATACCCTGAATGACAACCTCGATTTCCTCATCATGGTTATTCCCTTCCATAAAATCTACACTAATAGTATTGTTTACCTGCTTAAATTTGAGTTTTGCCCTTTCAGAGATGTGTAGCAAGAGGTCTTCAAGTGTAGTATTATTCTTTTTATAATTAATTTTTAGTGTCCGATCCTGAATGTGAATGTTGTCATAATTGAAGTGAAAATCAGTGTTGTCATTGATCCACTCGAAAGTCTCCCGAAGCGTAGCTCCCTTGAGATTGACATTTAAATAGGTTTCTCTGACACTCTTGTATTGCTGGGCTTCGGTGTTGTAAGCCAGCAACAGATTAAGAAACACACATTGAATGAATATTCCGAGTAATGAATATTTCATTAATTCTTTCAGTAAAGTTCTTAAATTCATAATTTTAAGTGATTAATTATTATACATAATACATTAATTACTCTCCGGACTCTAAGGGCCAATTAGGGAAAGGAGAGTTTTTTTGTCTGCTGTTTAAGTATCCGGTTTTATCATAGTATTCTAATTTGGTTTAAACTTAATTCTTATCTGATTTCCTCTGACTGTATAGTCGAAGCGCTGAGAAAAACTCAGTGATTCAAGCACGTCGCGGATAGACTGATCCTGAAATTCCCCTGTATAATTCCATGCGAAAAACGGTTCGTTTTCTAAAATGAAATCCACATTGTACCATCGCTCTAACCGTGTGATGATACTGTTGAGATCAGCATTTTTAAATACCATTTTGCCGTCTTTCCAACCTAAGTCCAGATCAGCGTCGAAAGTTGTTATCTCTGAAAACCGTTTTTGTCTGTTCAGGTACGACACACTCTCTCCGGGTTCCAGGTAAATAGACTTATTCTTAACCTTACCGGCAGTGGCAGTAACGCTCACCCGCCCTGTCTTCAAAGAAACCTTCAATGCTTCATTATCCGGATAAGCATTTATATTGAAAGAAGTACCCAGTACGGCTATATTAACATCCCCTGCATGCACGATAAAGGGCTTCTGCTTGTTTTTGGTCACTTCGAAATAGGCTTCGCCCAAGAGTGATACGGCCCGTAGTGTATCGCTGAATTTTTCGGGAAAAGTTATTTTGCTTTCCGCATTGAGATAAACGACCGTGCCGTCCGCAAGAAAAATGGTGGATTTTCGCCCCCGGTCATTTTCTTTAGTGATTAATTTTAAAGACCCGCCGGTTGACAATGTCTCCTGAATATAAAAGCGATAAGCAAAAACAGATGAGATGATTAATATGAATACGGCAGCAATTCTGAGGATATAGTTCCAGGATGAGCCTTCCCTTTTTTTAGCAAATTCAAGTGCTTCGGCAGCAGCTTTCTTTCTTTCCTCTGTCCTGGCTTTTTCTAAAATGCCACTTACGAGGTGGTCTAAATCGTAATCCTTGTGTGCATCCTCATTTTCGTGAAGTTTTTCAAGGTCTTCAGAAATGTACCGCTCAAGGTCTTCATCTACCCGGCCTGATGTGAGCCATGCCCGAAGTGAATCCATCTCAGCGGGAGTGCATGTTTTGCCAAGGATTTTTATGAGTTCTTCTTTCGTCACAATTTTATGATTTTACAGGGATAACAATTTAAGAAGGGTTAGCACCTACTCTTAAAGAAAATTTTTCTTGAATCCATGACCGGTGTAATACACACTCTCTGAAAAAAGGTCTCAACACAATTGCAGCAATAAATTTGGGGAAAGGACAGCGGGTAATAAGATGAAACCGGCTTAGTATTTAAAACTTTACCATTGGGTTGCCATTACTAATATCCATGACTTTTAAGCTGTTTGCGCAGGGTTTTAAGGGCTTTGTTTATCTGTCCTTCTACAGTTCGCTCCGAAATGCGGAGCTGTTGGGCAATTTCTTTGGTTGTCCGCCCTTCATACCTGCTCAGCATAAAAATTTCCCTTCTTTTAGGCGGGAGGCCATTCACTATTTCCCCAACAATGGTCCGGATCTCATTAAAGATAACATGCCGCTCCGTTTGTGACATGTTTTGTGCTTGGGGTGTCCCGAAAGAATCAAGATAGGCTTGTTTTACCAACCGGCGCCTGGTCTGATTGATGATGATGTTTTTAGCTATTCTGGCAATATACGACACAAATGAACGCTCAGGCTGTATGTCCCCTCTGTGCAGCCATATTTTATAAAACACTTCCTGGACGATTTCCTCGCTCTTTTTGTCATCATTGAGATACTG
>WGED01000692.1 GCA_015492915.1 Cyclobacteriaceae bacterium | reverse complement strand
GTCGGCAAATTAGCAAACGCTAAATCATCACAACAATTTCGACGTGTATGTAGTACCCATAGAACACCTATCATCCAAAAGCCTGGGGATTTCAGAAAAAATACGTCAGGTACAGATCGAGGGTAAAGGGTTTGACCTTGAAATTTTTTGCTCCGGCAGGATCACTGACCAGGTTAGACACGCCGTAATTCAGATTGAGTCCGATATCAAAATGTTCGGACAAATAAAAATCAAAACCGAAACCAATGATGCTGGCAAAGCTGTTGTAAAAATCTTTCATGCCGTTCTGATTGCCGACGAGGAATGCAGGATAATAAATCCCGTGAAAATTCACGCCTTCGGTCATGTCGAAACCGATTTTCATCGGTATTTTAATAAAGCTAACAGGCTGGTCATTGTCTCCTTCGAGTGAATATGTGATCGAGGGTTCAAAAAACCATCCTATTTCCCCCATGTATATCTTGGTAGTAACACCTGCCATATAGCCTATACGCCCTTCGTTGGCGTTGATGCTGGCATCACGCACCAGCGATGACAAAATTACTCCACCGGTCAGCCCTACCTTTACTTGTGCATACGAAAATGATGAAAAAGTCATGAAAATGACCAGCAACAGAATTTTAAAGGCTCTTTTCATTTAATCAAAATTTAAGGTCAAGGGCTAAATATAAGTGATTTTGCACAAATCCCTTCAAAGGATTTGATATAAACCACTGCGTATTCCTGAAGGCATATTTCTCTGTAAATTTCAAAGCCTGTAATATTCCGCCAAAGAAAAAGATGTTTCGCTTCGGACCATTAATTTCATATTCTTGCTAACTTCGCCATCAAAATCTGATGAATAACCATGATTAAAAAAACAAAAATAGTCGCCACCATCTCTGATCAGAATTGCGATGTCGAACTACTCAAAAAGCTTTATGAAGCCGGCATGAATGTCGTAAGACTCAACACCGCGCATCAGACTTTTGAGGATTCGCTCAAGGTGATCAACAATGTGCGTGCTGTTTCAAGCCATATCGCTTTGCTGCTCGATACCAAAGGGCCGGAGATACGGACAACTGAGGCATTGGAAGAAATCCCCGTATCTTTTGGTGATGAGGTTATCATCAAAGCCGATCCGAGTGGAATTACTTCGAAAGCATGTATCTATGTTAATTATCCGGGTTTTGTGTACGATGTGCCCGTTGGCAGCCGCATTATGATTGATGACGGGGAGATAGAGCTGACAGTGATTGATAAAAACGATGATGCCTTAACATGTCGTGTTAATAACCAGGGTTTCATCAGTGGCAAGAAGAGTGTTAATATTCCCTCGATCCATGTCAAATTGCCATCACTTAGTAAAAAAGATATCGCCTATATTCATTTTGCCATCGATCATAAACTTGATTTTATCGCTCATTCTTTTGTCCGCAACAAGGAAGATGTAAAAGCAGTGCAGGACATCATCGATGAGCGTGGCAGTGACATCAAGATCATCGCCAAAATAGAAAACCAGGAGGGGGTGGATAAAATTGACGAAATACTTGATCATGTATACGGTGTGATGGTTGCCAGGGGTGATCTCGCCGTAGAAATTCCCCAGGAACGTATCCCTGTAGTGCAAAAGATGATCGTCCATAAATGTATTGCCTGCAGAAAACCTGTCATCATTGCCACACAAATGATGCAGTCTATGATCTGCCAACCGCGCCCCACACGAGCGGAAATCAGTGATGTTGCCAACGCCGTGTATGACTGCGCTGATGCCGTGATGCTCAGTGGCGAAACCGCTTATGGCAAATACCCTGTCGAGGTAGTTGAGACCATGACCAAAATAGCCCTTGAAGTAGAATCTGCTATGCCTGCCATCAAGGATAATGTGCCTTATCATATTCTCAATAATGAAGTTTCGGCATTTCTTGCCCTCGCTGCAGTACGGGGTGCGGCAGAACTTAATTTAAAAGCCATCATCGCTGACACTAAAACCGGCAAGACCGTCAGAGCCATTTCAGCCTACAGAGGAAACCGACCGACTTATGCATTATGCTACAATGAACGTGTGATGCGCGAGTTAGCACTTTCTTTTGGTGTGATAGCCGATTATTCGGAAATGAAAAGTTCTACGGATGAATTCCTTTGCCTGGCAATGAATACTCTCCAAGTAAAATACAAGCTGAAACCGGACGATAAGGTGATCATCGTGGCAGGAAACTTTGGTCCTACAGTCGGACCCTCCTACATCGAAATCGGGAGTATTCAAAATTTGAACAGAAAATGCTCGAGTATTGTTGGCCGCCTGGGTGATCCCTGATAGTCCGTATTATCCCTATTTATCCCAAAATTCTCACCAGGATTTCGTTATGAGAGGTTAAAGTACAACTTGTCACGCCAGGGCAGGAAGAAAATCAGCACGTTTGATGAGGAGGCATAATGCACTATTGTTATGTCAAATGAAAATTAACGCAAATACTGTTTTTGAATTAAAACACCGGAATGCCGGGTGTAGAATGATTCTACGCCCATATATCAAAATTCCGCAAACGATATAAGGATTTACAATCCACATAATAACCGTTTTGGAAATATCAGGGTGTAGTTGCAAACTACACCCAGCAGCATTTTATTCTTGACTTAACACTATTATGGCGACGAGTCAAACGTGAACGAAGTGCCAGATTTTGAAGTAATTTAAGCTCGGAATAGAAAGGTTATTGGGAATTTTGGGTTTAATAAAAAAAAATCATGGCTCGAGACAATTTCCATGAGAAAAAGACTATTTTTTCATGCCTTTTTCACCGCCACTTCAGTTCCGTGACCTTACCATCCTCCGCCGTGTTTCCCATCATAGCGTGCAGTTTGAAAATTCCCTTCTTCGGAGTCAGGGTTGCCTCCACCCATCCGAGGGGATCAGCATCACGGAAATTATACCCAACGGCGGGAAGATTAATAAGATGGATGTCATCCCTGACATCGTATCGGTACACATGGGAATGACCGAAAATAATCGCCTTTACATGCTCATGAGACCGGATGATGTCGAAAAGCTTTTCGACATCCTGCAAGTCGCCGTCATTATCGCCTAGTGTATGATGCTCAACAAGGATCACAGGCTTGTCTCTGTGTTTATTAAGATAATTGGAGAGCCAGGTACGCTGTGACTTGCCCAGCAAACCCAATGCCGGCGACAGGTTCGTGTAAATCAGTGAATCCAAAAGAATGACTCGGACAGAAGGATAATCGAGCACAAGTACGTAGCGATTTTTCACTTGCTGCTTATCGCCTGATGCTTCCGGAAAAACTTCCAGAAAATGATCGCGCCTGTCGTGATTGCCCATTGCCATCGCTACCGGCACCTTTCCCGCAAGGGGATCCAATAATTGTTTTAAATTCATGTAATCACCCTTTTTGCCTTCAAGCCTGGCCAGATCACCTGAGATGACAGCGCCTTGTACATCCGACTCCCTTACGGTAGCGACGACCTTTTTCAGATTTTCATAAGGATAAAACCCCCGGTAGTTTTCTGTTTTGTCTTCCGGGATATGAATATCGGAGAACAAAGCAAGCCTGGCATCTTTTTTTCCGGCAACGGCAAACGAAGGGAAAAGCGTCATAGCCGCTACGGCGCCGGCGCCATTTCCGAGAATGCGCAAAAAGTCTCTCCTGGTAGTTTTTTGATAAATGATCGGCATGAT
>WGED01000691.1 GCA_015492915.1 Cyclobacteriaceae bacterium | reverse complement strand
GATATCGACCCATAAATTCGCTCTTAATTAAATTAACTCATAGCATAAATCTTTAAAATATGAAATCAAAAATAGTTGTGTTTGCAGGCATTGTTGTCATCGCATTGATGACGGCTTGTGGAGGATCAGGAAAAAAGGAGGCCAAAGGGAAATTTGCGCCACCGACAAAAGCAAAGCCAATGACTTATGAAGAAGCAGTGGCCGACTGGAAAAACCAGAAAGGGCTTGGTCCCATTAAAAGCATCACCCTAGGCGAATTTGACCCTGAATTGGCGAAGAAAGGCGAGGAAATATACAAACTGAAATGTACAGCTTGCCATAATCCTGACAATGATAAGATAGGCCCGGCGCCTCATGGTATCCTGGAACGCAGAACGCCCGAGTGGATCATGAACATGATTCTTAATCCGGAAGAGATGGCCAAAAATGACCCGATTGCGAGAGGGTTATTGATGAAATACAATACCGTGATGGCCAATCAGGGTCTGACGGAAGAGGATGCCAGGGCGGTACTGGAGTATTTCAGAACGCTTGAAGAATAACCAGAAAATTCTAACCGATCTATTTTAATACCAAAACAAAATGATTATGAGATCTACTACTGCGATTTTTTCAACCCTCCTCATAGCCTCCCTGTTCGTTTATTCGGGGTGTGGCAATGGGGGTAATGGTTCAGGTGCTATCGGTACTTCGAGTGCTGCCGAGAAAGTATATGTGGCTCCCGGGGAATATGACTCCTATTATGAGTTTTTCTCCGGAGGGTTTAGCGGACAGGTTACGGTTCACGGGCTACCGTCGGGGAGGCTTCTGAAGATCATACCTGTTTTCAGTGTGGACGCTGAAACAGGATATGGGTTTAACGAGGAAACCAAACCTATGCTCATGACAACTTATGGCTTCATACCATGGGATGATGCGCACCATCCCAAGTTGTCGCAGACTAATGGTGTACACGATGGTAAGTTTCTGTTTATCAATGGTAACAACACTCCGAGGATAGCCAGAATAGACCTCAGGTATTTTGAAACGACAGAGATCATTCAAATTCCCAATAGCGGTGGTTGCCACGCTTCTCCATATCCTACTCAAAACACGGAGTATCTGGTTGCCGCCACGCGGTTTAGTGTGCCTACACCGCAAGAGGATGTGCCTCTCGACCAAGAGAGCTATAAAAAGAACTTCAAAGGCACTTTTACCTTCATCACCGGCGGAGAAGAGCCCGGTAATATGGACATAGCCTTTCAAATACTTGTACCGGGATATGATTATGACAAAACACATTCAGGTAAAGGCGTATCGCATGGCTGGTCTTTTTTTACAAGCTATAATGTGGAACAGGCCAATACGCTTAAAGAGAAAAACGCATCTCAGTACGACAAGGATTACATAGCTGCCGTCAACTGGAAAAAAGCTGAAGAATACATTAAGCAGGGCAAATTCCATGAGTGGCCGTCAGAGTATTATCACAATTACTATGACGAGAAGACCCAGACAGCGACTGCGACGAAAAAGAAAGGCGTCAAGGTGCTGATCCCCTCCGAATGCCCTGGTATTGTGTATTATCTGCCGACTCCTAAATCGCCTCATGGTGTAGATGTGGACCCCACAGGGAAGTTTATTGTTGGAAGCGGCAAACTCTCTGCAGATCTTACGGTGCATTCGTTTGAAAAAATGCTCGCCGCCATCGAAGCAGAGAATTTTGACGAGGTGATAGACGGCATCCCCGTATTGAATTTCGATGCTATCCATGCAGGAACGGTTTCTTCAGGTGGCTTAGGCCCCTTACATACCGAGTTTGACGGAAGAGGTCATGGATATACATCATTCTTTATTTCTTCTGAAGTCGTGAAGTGGAGCCTCGACAATTTCGAAGTAGTTGACAGAATACCTGCTTACTACTCTATCGGTCACCTGAGCATACCGGGTGGCGGTTCGATGAAGCCATGGGAAAATGGCAAATATCTCATAGCCATGAACAAAATAACCAAGGACAGGTATCTGCCTACAGGGCCCGAATTGGCACATTCGGCTCAATTGTATGATATCTCGGGTGACAAGATGGAACTGCTGCTCGACTTCCCGACCATGGGCGAGCCGCACTATGCGCAGGGGATCCTTGCCTCCGTGATCAAGGATTCTCAGGTCAAGTTCTATAAACTCGAAGAAAACGAGCATCCGCACAAGGCCCTCAATGAAAATGAGACGCGTATAGAGCGCAATGGCAACGAGGTGCATATATATATGACCATGATCCGAAGCCACTTTGCGCCTGACAATATAGAAGGGATCAAGGTAGGGGATAAGGTTTATTTCCACGTCACCAACCTGGAGCAGGATTGGGATGTGCCTCACGGTCTGGCTGTTATGGGTGCGCGCACTTCCGAGATACTCGTAATGCCAGGACAGACCGAAACGCTCGTTTGGGAGCCCCAGGCAGAGGGCGTGTACCCATTCTATTGCACCGACTTCTGCTCAGCATTGCACCAGGAGATGCAGGGATATGTAAGAGTTTCACCCAAAAATTCAAATGTTAAAATTAAATGGTCATTGGACGATGAGGTCCATGAACTCTGATAAATTGACATTATTGTTTAATCAATCGTAAATGATTATGTCCTTAAAGGCATCACAGTCGCAAGACTGTGATGCTTTCTTTTTAAATTATACTTACCTTTGCGGCAGTTTTTTAATTTTTAAATAGTTATTGATCATGAAACACCTTCCAAAAATAATTTTCCTCCTTGCTGCTCTATCTTTGCTGGGCATGTTCATAGCCCCTATTTGGAGGATATCGTTACTGGCCCCGCAGTACCCACAACAGCTCACAATGTATATTTGGATCAATCAGATTACTGGTGATGAGGCCGGCACACTTCAAAACATTAACATCCTGAACCATTATGTGGGGATGAAAGAAATTAATCCTGACTCAATTCCGGAACTAGTATATTTTCCAAAAATCATCCTTGGGATGGCTGCGTTGGGATTGGTCTTCGCCCTTATTAACAACAAAAAGTTTTGGATAGCCTGGGTAGTTATATTGAGTATTCTCGGAATTTTGGGTATTTATGATTTCTATTTGTGGTTATATGATTATGGCCACAATTTGTCGCCGGAGGCCGCTATCAAAGTGCCGGGCATGGCCTATCAGCCTCCGCTCATCGGCACCAAAATGTTATTGAATTTCAAGGCGAGTTCCTGGCCGCACTGGGGGTCAGCATTTATTGTGACAGCCATGCTCGGAGCCGCTTATGCTGTTTATTTAAAAGGAAAATTGAAAAAACAAGTATGAAAAAAACGGGAATTGTATCGCTGTTCTTCGGCTTGGTTTTGATTGTATCTTCATGCAAGCCCGAAGGCAAACCTATTGACTACGGTCATGACAAATGTGACTATTGCATGATGACCATTGTCGATCAACGGTTCGGATGTGAAGTGGTGACGAAAAAAGGGAAGGTTTATAAGTTTGATGCAGTGGAGTGTATGGTCAACTATGTAAGTGAAAAAGTTGAGGATGAAAATGGTCTCGCCCTGCTTTTTACGAATACACATGATCATCCGGGAAAATTTATTGATGCACACAGTGCACAATATCTTGTGAGCAAGAATATGCCCAGCCCCATGGGAATGTATATAAATCCTTTCGGTGATGCCGCCGAGGCGCAAAAGATGCAACAGCAAAACGGTGGTGAGATATTTTCTTGGGATGAATTAAGGGCAAAATTTGCCAACTAATCTGTTGATGGGGATAAAATATATCAAAACAACCCTTATTTTATTTTTTGTATATATGCCTTTTTGGCTTACTGCCGGACTATTAAAAGTAAATCCGGGGGAGTTTTCTATTCGCGAGGCTATCAAAATAGCACAGCCTCACGATACCATACAAGTTGCAAGCGGTACGTATCTTGAGCATGATATTATTGTTGATAAGCCCCTGGTGATTATTGGGATTGATCGCCCGGTCATTGACGGTGAGCACAAGGCCGAAATCATTATAATTGCATCCGATAGTGTTACCTTCAGTGGGTTTCAGATTCAAAATGTAGGCTTTTCTTTTACAAAAGACTGGGCAGGGATAAAGCTCGACAGAGTGGATTACTGCACAATTGAAAACAACCGGCTGATCGATACGTATTTTGGGATTTACCTGAAAAAAGTCAAACACACTATCGTCAAAAACAATATAATGGAGGGGATAGCCAAAAATGAAGTGAATTCCGGAAATGGCATCCATCTATGGTATTGTGAAGATATTCTCATTGAGGGAAATAAGATCAGCGGTCATCGTGACGGAATATATTTTGAATTTGTTGAAGAAAGTAAGATTCTTAATAATGTTAGTGAGGGCAATATACGCTATGGTCTGCATTTTATGTTTTCAAATCATGATGACTATATAGGCAATACTTTCAAAAACAATGGCACCGGTGTGGCGGTGATGTTCTCCAATTTTATCATAATGAAAGACAACAAGTTTATTGATAACTGGGGCACGTCAAACTACGGGTTGCTTTTAAAAGAAATTTATGACGGTGAATTGTCGGGGAATGTATTTAAAAGTAATACAACGGCGATTTTTGCAGACGGTACTAACAGGATAAGGATCACACACAACAATTTTATTAGCAATGGTTGGGCAATGAATATCTTTGGAAGCTGTATGGACAATGAGATCGCTTTCAACAATTTTATATCCAACACGTTCGACCTGACGACTAACAGTTCGCGAAACCATAACAGCTATCACGATAATTACTGGGACAACTATACCGGTTATGATCTGGACAGAGACGGGATCGGTGATGTGCCGTACAGACCGGTTCGTCTGTTTTCCTTCGTTATTTCCAAGGTGCCCGAATCCATCATCCTTTTACGCAGTTTTTTCATAGATATGATTAATATTGCAGAAAAGGTGGCACCGGTACTCACTCCACAATCGCTGCTCGATGATCGGCCTAAAATGAAGATGCTTCGATATGATTGAAATAAAAGAGATAAAGAAAAGCTTTGGCAGGCTGGAAGTGCTTAAAGGATTTGATTTTTCTTTGTCTGACGGCAAGATCACTGCTGTGTTGGGTCCTAACGGTTCGGGAAAGACGACGCTGATAAAATCGATCCTTGGGCTGGTGGTGCCGGATACCGGCGAGATCCGGTTTCAGGATAAACCGATAAAAAATAAATGGGAGTACAGAAATCAAATAGGCTATATGCCTCAGATTGCCCGATTTCCCGAAAACCTTCGAGTGGCTGAACTGATTAAGCTGATTGAAGATGTGCGTGGTGTGGCGGGAAAAACTGAAAGACTGATCGAAATGTTTGAGTTAGCGCCATTTCTCAACAAAAAACTAAGGCAACTCTCCGGAGGAACAAGGCAAAAGGTGAATGTGCTGCTAACGTTTATGTTTGATTGCCCGTTGTATATCCTTGACGAACCAACATCCGGTCTCGATCCCATAGCCCTGATCAGACTGAAAGACCTGATATCTGCAAAGAAGGCCGAGGGAAAAACATTTCTTATCACCACCCATATCATGAGTCTGGTGGAAGAGATTGCCGATGAACTGGTCTTTTTGCTTGAGGGAAAGATATATTTTCACGGCACTTTTGAAGAGATGATGCAGTCGCACAAAGAAGATAATCTCGAAAGGGCCATCGCTAAAATTCTGGAAGAAAATGCCTAAGATTCTTAAATATGTCTTTTTTGATCTGATCCGAAGCCGGTGGAGTATTATTTATTTTCTGTTCTATTTTATCACCGGGCTCGTATTGTTGTATCTGGGTCATGACGTTTCCAAAGCCATCGTCAGCCTGATGAACGTCACTTTTATCCTTACCCCGCTTATCGGTACCATCTTCGGAGTAATGAATTACTATAATTCCCGCGAATTCATAGAATTGCTGCTGGCACAGCCGATTCCGAGGCGCAGGATTTTCTTCGGTATGTACCTCGGTATCAGCCTGTCGTTGTCGCTGAGCTTGCTGACCGGTATGATGTTGCCGTTTGTTTTTTATGGTGTTTTCGGTTCAGACCATACGATGAGCCTGATCATCTTATTATTGTCGGGCATATTCCTGACTTTCATATTCACAGCTATTTCCTTTTATATTGCCCTTGTCAATGAAAACAGGCTTAAAGGTTTTGGTGTTGCCATTTTGGTGTGGTTGTTTATGTCGTTTATCTATGATGGTGTTTTCCTTATGCTCCTGCTGATGTTTCAGGAGTATCCCCTTGAGAAATTTTCCATTATTTTGTCATTGCTCAATCCCATAGATCTGAGCCGTATTCTCATTATGCTTCAGCTCGACATCTCCGCGCTGATGGGATATACGGGCGCCGTGTTCAGCAAATTTTTTGGCAACTCAAGTGGAATGTTTCTTTCTTTTGCCGCGCTGTCGCTCTGGACGGCATTGCCGGTCGCCCTGATACTGAAAAAAAGCTCAAAAAAGGATTTTTAATCCTCTTTCCATGCAGAGACCGTTTGGAGGTGTCCCTTTCTTTGATCAGTCAAAAAATCATCAGATTTTCATGAAAATCAATCGATTATTTTTTTTGTTGTAATCCCTTGATTTTTAGAGCCATACTCATTTGCAAAATAAAATCTTGTTAATTTTATCCATCAACTGTGATTGAAGTCATAAAAGGAGGAATAATCGCCTTCTATATTTAGAATCATTTTAAATAAGAATATAAAATCATTAAAACATCATGGAAAATAAATCATTTAACGCGGAGATAGTTTACAAAACGGATGAAGCTATCGAGTATCAGGATGGTGGTATTGTGAGTAAACAGGTAATTAAAAACAGTGCAGGAAACATCTCATTATTTGCTTTTGACAAAGGGCAGGGTTTGAGTGAACATACCGCCCCATTTGATGCTGTTGTTCAGGTGATCGACGGTGTGGCCGAAGTAATCATAGACGGGAAAAAGCATATTGTGACGAAGGGTGAGATGATCATAATGCCGGCCAATGTCCCGCATGCACTC
>WGED01000690.1 GCA_015492915.1 Cyclobacteriaceae bacterium | reverse complement strand
TTTTTTTGATCGTTTGAGGCGAAGCTACCGCGTCCTGCTATCGCCCCTCGCCTACATCCATGTAGGCGAATATTGGACATATTCAACGAAAAAGATCGAGAAAATGGGCCGAAATGGTTTTTTCGCAGTAGATTCAGCTGATTAATTCAGAATTATTGTTGAAATGGAAGTTAACAATCATGGCAAGTCACAACAAAAATATTCTCCATTTAGTGGAGTCCTTAAACATGGGGGGCGCGCAAAAAATCATCTATCAGCTTGCCTCTGCGGTTAGCGAAGATGGCTGCAATCACTCCATATGCAGTCTCTTGCACAGTGGGCCGTATGAAAAAGTGATGCGTGATGAAGGTATTGATCTGACGGTTTTAAATGCAAAGCGCAGAAGCATAATTTTATTTCCGCTGTTTGTTTATGACCTGTTTTTTTTGTTTAAGCGCCTGGTCAATATCGTTAAAAAAAAACAGGTTGATATCCTGCATGCGCACTTACCCGATAGTAGTTTGATTGCCATTGTCATTGGCTGGTTAACCAACACACCTGTTGTACTTACCGTTCATAATAATTTTTCTTTACCCTCAAAACGAAAAGCCCCTCTTAGAGATGCAGTGCGAACATTTGTGACTAATACGGTGTTTGGGCGCGCTGATTATATTATTGCTGTGGGTAATGATATCAGAGACAGTCTGCTTAAATCTTTGGGGAACAAGGTTGCAATAAAAACCGTGCATAACGGTATTGATTATCTGCGTTATGCAAATCCTGCAAAATTGGATCCTTTTCAGTTCAGGCAATCGCTCGGTGTGAGCAATATCGCCAGGTTAGTCTCCATGGTCGGTCGCTTGGAGAAGCAAAAAGGGCATATCTACCTGATTGATGCTGTTGCGCAATTAAAAGAAAAATATCCTGATGTAGTGGTTCTTTTGGTGGGGGATGGTGAGCTTAAGGCGCAACTTGTCGAGCAGGTTCAGCGTCAGAAGGTTGCAGGCAATATTCTGTTCTTAGGGAATCGAGATGATATTCCGGCTATTTTGGGCATCAGCGATGTATTTGTGCTTCCTTCCATTTACGAGGGTGTCCCATTAGTGCTTCTGGAGGCCATGGCGGCGGCTTTGCCTGTGGTGGCAACCAATATTGCTGGGACGAGGGAGTTGATTGAATCGGGTGTTGACGGGGTGCTGGTTGAGGCGGAAAGCCCTGAAGATATTGCGCGGGCAATTGACAATGTGTTGTCTGATGTTGAGCAAAGCAGAAAAATGTCCGTGCTGGCCCAAACAAAGGTAAGGGAGCGGTTTACTTTACAGCAGATGGTTTCTGGCACAGAAGATGTTTATAAAGAGGTATTAAATGCCATCTAAGTCATCCTTAAAAATCAGGCCATATCAAGTGACGGACAAGGCCGCTATTCTTGCCATTTATGCGAAGGTGTGGGGGAAAGAGAAGGCTCAACGCCTTGGAAAAATCTGGCCGTGGAAATACGATACCTCTTTGTTTGGAATGCGTGGTTCTGACCATTCGTTTGTTGCTGAAAAGGATGGACTGGTTATTGGTTTTGTGGGCACCATCCCCGCTATGTTTAAAATAAATGACCGTACGTGTAAAGGTTTATGGCTTGGTGATTTGATGATTGATCCTCAACACAGAGGGATTCCAGGAGTAAAGCTTTGTAAAACCATTATTTCAAATAACGAAAATAATGTGCTTATGGGGCATGCTGATTCAGGGTATTCCAGGGGCGCCATTGCCCGTAATTTATGGATGAGAATTAAAAAAACAAAAAAAGATGTCAGTTACGTCAGTAATCTTTTTAAACGCATTTCCATTCAAGGTGTTATACATGATAAATGCGGCTCAGAGTTTGTTGCCAGGTCGGTTGACTATGTGTGGTATTTTTTAAAGAAAAGGGTAGCAGACACCTCTTCGGGGCTTGTGCTGGATGATATTACGCATTTTGATATTGCTGATAAAGAGCGCATCAATGAAATAATAGCCTCTTATAAAAACATTTCTTTAAAGAATGTTGAGCATCTTAACTGGCGTTATTTCAAACGACCGGATGTTCGTTACACTGTTTATGTTGCACGTGAACAAAGCCACATGAAAGGTTATGTGGTTTTACGGTGTAAAAAAGATGCGGATAAACTCAATGGCCGTATTGTGGATTTAATAGCCGCCAACGGAGATAAAAAAACAATTCGCTTTTTGATGACGGCCTCAGAAGCTTATTTTAGAAAGCTAGGTGTCCGCCAGGCGAGGGCGTATGCCATTAAAGGCTCCTTTATTGAAAATGAACTGATGGGATTCGGGTTTTCCAGTCATTTTGTTTCAGATCCGGTTTTCCCTCTGTTAGGCGAATATTCTGACGAAAATTTATTCGTCCATAATGCTTGGTGCATTTCATTTTCCGATAGTGATTTTGATATGGATTAGTCAATGTCTGATGCTGCTGTTGCAAATAGAAACAAGATTCTTTGTGTGCTCCCGTCTATGAATGGAGGGGGCGCAGAGCGGGTGATGTTGTTGCTTTTAGCGGGGCTTGATCCCAGTAAATATCAGCCTGTTTTGGTGCTTTTCGAGAAAAAAGGCGCTTATCTTGAGGAAATACCGGCAGATATTCAGGTGCATTGCCTGGAGAAAAAAACCAAACTGGATGTGTTGCGCCTGCCTTTTCGTCTGGCCCGCCTCATCAGGCAGGAGCGACCCAGCGTGGTGTTGAGCTTTCTATGGTACGCAAATTTGATAAGTGTGCTGTCATCTTGTGTCCGTTTGCACAGTGTTCCCATTATCATATCGGTGCATAATTTTCTCAGTGCGTCACTAACTATACAAAAATACTCAGAAATAAAGCGTTTCATTACACGGCGGCTTTTTTCGCGGGCAAACGAGGTTATTTCTGTTTCCAGGGCGGCAAGCCATGATTTGGCGTCTGGCTTTAATATTCCAAAGCATAAAGTCTCGGTGATTTATAACGGCATTGATAAAGCGCATATTGCCCGGCGTAGCGGTGAACGGCCTGAACAAAATTATTTTGATGGTGAGGCCGTGGTTATTGTTGCTGTGGGACGCTTAAGCAAACAAAAAGGATTTGATGTTTTAATCCGTGCTTTTGCTGAAGTGCGCAAGAAGCACATGGTTAAGTTATTGATTTTAGGAGAAGGCGCTGAAAGATCCCGTCTTGAATCCATTGCCGTGGAACTGGGTGTTTCCGGTTATGTGAATATGCCCGGGTTTGTATCCAATCCATATGCATACATTAAGCGTTCATCTCTGTATGTTATGTCATCGAATTTTGAAGGTTTTCCCGTGGTACTATTGGAAGTTATGGCCTGTGGGGTGCCAATAATTTCAACGGCTTGTACCTCCGGGCCAGAGGAAATACTGGAAAATGGGGTGACTGGTATTTTAGTTAATGTAGGAAATGTTGGTGAACTTAGTGGTAGTATATGCAACTTATTGGGTGATCCTGTCAAAGCCGAGCAGTTAGCGCTAAACGCGAAGAGAAAAGTGGATGACTGGACTATTGAGAAAATGGTTGAGAATCACGAGCGACTGATTTCAAAGTACTGTGCCTGACATGGTTGAAAATTAGAATATTAGAATTCAACAAATTTTAATAGATATGGACATCGTATGGAATATACAACGGATAAGTGGTTGGTCCTGTTTCTAGTCATTAGTGCTATTTTCGTTACGGGCTGTAGCACAACCAAACACCTGAAGACGAATGCAGATGTTGCCGCCAAGGAAACAGCTTCCCCTCCTGGCATGGAAGACCTGATGTACCGCATAGGGCCGGGGGACAGTTTAGAAGCCTACTATTACAAGGATTATGCAAACACCGCAAAGTATAAGCTGGACCTCGAAGATAAAATCTTCATCAATGTGTATAACCACAAAGATTATTCCCGTGAAGCCACTGTTCTTCCTGATGGCACTATCTCTATTCCCAAGCATGGCGTGATCCAGGCAAAAGGCCTTACAATTTCAGAGTTAGACGCTATTGTGACTGACCTGCACCGTCAGGAATTGAGCGCCCCGGAAGTTGATGTACTGATAGTTCAGGCACAAAATCGAACTAATGAGTTTTTGGGATCGCTGACCAGCGGAGACAACAGTGGTACGTCAAAGCAGATAAAAGTCCGAACAGATGGTGTTGCTGTGTTGCCGGTTATCGGTAGTGTTGCCCTGGGGGGGTTAACTATTGCAGAAGCCCAGCGGCTGGTCACCAGAAAATACAAAGAAGTCTTTAACAATATCGCGGTAACCTTAAGCTTGGATAAAAGTGCTCAGCTGTATGTGGCGGTGCTTGGAGAGGTGCGAAGTCCTGGCGTTTACTCCATAACCAGCCCCATTGTGCTCCATCACGCATTGGCATTGGCTGGTGGCGGAGAGACTACCGCAGACCTTGAACAGATAGCTATTCTACGCACAGGCAGTAACGGGGAGACGGAAACAATTTTCCTCAATGCGGATACTATAGATTCGTGGGAAAGTAATCAGCGCAATAATAATTACGTTATGGCCGGCGATATAGTGTTTGTTCCCCGCACAGGCATCGCTGATATTAACTTGTTTATCGACCAGTACGTGAGAAAAATGCTGCCTTTTACCTTTAGTATTGGCGCTTTTTGGACGCTTGGTAGCGCAAACTAATCCTGGATGGATTCGATATGAAATTTTCGAGAATTATTAAAGACTACTCTTATTTGTTGCAAGTAAGAGGTTTGAGTGAACAGCTTAATCTGGGTGCAGATGGCAAGCCCCACAAGCTTGTTTTGGCCAGCGCCATTCAAAAAAGACACGGTGTTTCGAGCCTTGTTGAAAACCTGGCTGTTTCACTGGCGGCCAACCCGGATTGTAAAGTGCTGGTTGTTACTTGTTGTGAGTCTGATGCCGGTAACGGTTTTCTTCAGCTGACAGAGCACACGGCCATTTCTGAAATCATTGAAAATCCGGTTTTGCAGAATGTGTATGCAGTCAAATGCCTTGATAGCGGGACACTGAGTCGTTGGAGTATTTTACAGAAAAATCTTTCCGAGATATTGCAAGAATTTAACCATGTACTGATAGACGCTCCGCCACTATCCAATGAGCCGGAGATGCTCAGAATTGTTCCTGATGTTGATTATATGTTGCTTGTTTTGAAGGCCCATGCCGTTAAATGGCAGGTTTTGAGAAAAACCAGACAGTTGATTGAGCAGGTCGGACAAAAAAATATAGGAATAGTGTTGAATCGCAGGAAATTTTTTATTCCGGAAAAGTTATACAAATTAATCTGATTGTTAATACAAAAAAATTGGCAGCCCAATAGTCATGAATACAAATGAATCAGCGCCCCGGACAGGTATTTCTGTCCGCGACATAATAAAAGTAGTTTTTAAGCAGAAGAAAATATTTATATCAATTATTGCATCCACAACAGTTCTTGTACTGCTTGGCGCATATATTTTACCGTTGCCTCATAAGGCTGAAGCCAAGATTTATGTCGACAGAAGCAAGGTGAATACCATCCCGGGGATTTCTCAGTATGGGCTTCGTTATTTGGAGAGAGAAGAAATACTGAATACCGAAGTGGAGGTGATATTGTCGAGACCTGTTGCAGAAAAAGTCGTTGATCAGCTGGGGCTGGATAAGCCTCATGATGATGAAACTGTCTTTGACGGTATTGGTGATTTTTTTGATGGCGTTATCTCTATGACCGGTCTGGTCAACGAGGTTTCACTTCGCGCGGCCGCTATTAATTCTGTACAGAGAAAAATAAAGGTCAAACCGGTTCCCAAGAGCAATGTGATCAATATTTCCTATCTTGGGACAGACCCTGAGAAAATTACAAATGTTGTGAATACTGTTGCTGATGCGTACATCGAAATACGTCGGGAACTTCAAAAATCAAGAGGCTTGCATAGCTTTTATACGGCGCAAGTCGCTCTGTTTAAAGAAGAATTAGACGCATTAAATGAGCGAGATCATGCATTAAGATCAGAATGGTCTGTCAACAGGCTGGAGCTTGAGCGTCAAAGTGTCGCCGCAGAATTGTCTGTGCTTAAGAAGGAGTTTCTTGAAAAAAGTGGAGAATACGCCTCAATAGAGCTGCGCATCAATGATATGAAGAGAAGCGGAAATTACACGCCTTTCGATAGTAATGTAATGCGCTATCTGGCGATAGACCAAATGGGAAGTCAATTACTGGATCTCCAGTTATCCAAAAACAAACTGGTGCAAATGTACAAGCCTGGAAGTTCCAAGATCAGTGATGTTGAAGCAGAGATTGTTGCACTTAAGGCGGATATGCTTAAATCCCTGGAGTCGATTAAGAGCGGCCTTAAATTGAAGGTGAATGATTTTGAGCGAAAGATAGATTTATTGGACAGAAAGAAAAGTACCCTCAATGATCAGGAATCAGTGCTTAGTGAGATTGCGACGGCTATCCAGGTAGCAGAAAAGTCGTATCTGAATTACAAGGGACTGGAAGAGCAGGCGCGCCTTTCCGATGTGAGCGACAGTGAAGGCCTGAACGTGATGATTTTGTCTTATGCGGCCGAGCCTGAGGCGCCGATTTTCCCCCGTTTTATTTTTATTGTGGTCGGGTTTATTTTTAGTGTTTTTGCCGCATATGGTACAGCCCTGTTACTTGAATACTTTAGTCATGTTTTGGATACGCCTGAGGATGTTGAATATTTTTCCGGACTGAAGGTTGTGGCCGTGATTCCTGACGTTGACACAACATCCCTGGCGAATGCTGCTCGCTGAAGTCAATTGAGTAGAGCATAAGTAATCATGGCCATTAGTGTATCCGTCGTTATCCCAACATTGAATGAAGGGCTGTCTATTGCCAAGACGCTTGATTCGATATTGATGCAATCTTGTGTACCGGATGAAATTGTTGTCGCGGATGCGGGGTCAACGGACAATACAGTGGCTATTGTGAAGTCTTACAGTAAAAAAACGATTCCGGTTAAGCTGGTTGGCAACCCGAACATGACCCCCGGCGCGGGGCGAAATGCTGCCGCCAAAGCATCTTCTTGTGAGTATATTGCATGTATGGATGCCGGGAATATTGCTGACAGGTTCTGGCTGGAGAACCTGCTTTCTCCTCTACAGCGGCTCTCCGGTATTGATGTCGTCTATGGGCGGTTTTTGCCACAGCCTCGTAACGCTTTTGAAGAGTGTGTTGTTGCAATTAATTTCGCCTATCTGAGTGACTATTTCAATAACGATGATATGGAGCTCGATGGCAATCTGGAAGGGCATGGGGTTCCATATACAGGTTCGTCCACGCTAATAAAGCTTGAAACGTTTAACAAGGTGGGCGGCTTTCCTGAATGGCTTCGTACTGGTGAGGACAAACTGTTTGGGAAAAAGCTGGAACATGATGGATATAAGGTGATTTATTCTGCAAAGCCTGTTGTTTATCATCATATAAGAGAGAGTATCTCTGCTTTATACAATCAGGCTTTTACGTATGGGCGTGGCAATGGGCGCACAAAGCAGACATCAGGGGGATTTTTTCATATTTTTTATAAGTATGTCATAGCATTTGTGATGATATTAATGCTTCCATTTTATCCAGTTGTTGTGTTGCCATTGTTTATATGGATCGGGCTGTACAGTTATCGGCGAGGGATTCGGCAGTATGTGCATTTTTTTAATAAAACGCCCAAATTGTCAGATATGGTACAGATACTGAAAGCGTTGTTTGTGAGGGATCTGGGGCTTATAGCCGGGCATATCAGAGGTTTCATTGACCGGGTCATTGATCCGTCATATTTAAAAAACCTGTCTGAATACGGTTAAAGTCACCCCATTGTATTGGAATGCTGGAGCCTTCTTCATGACTGTGCCGATCATTTATTATCATAGCATTGCCGATAACAATACCAGTCAATGGAAGCATTTGTCACTTTCGCTGGCCTCATTTGAGCGGCAATTAAAATATCTGAAAAAAAACGGGTTTCAAACAGTCACTATTTCAGATTTGGTCAATTGTGTATCACATAACAGACCACTTCCCCCCAAACGTGTGGCGCTTACTTTCGATGATGGTTTTCTGGATAACTGGGTGTTTGCCTATCCGTTGCTAAAGAAATATGGCTTTAGCGGGACAATTTTTATAAGCCCAGATTTTATTTGTGATTCAGACCGGTCAAGGCCCAGCTTGCATGATGTTTGGGCACAACGTGCAGAGCTTGAAGAACTGGAGTGGTGGGGATATGTTTCGTGGGCCGAATTATGGGAGATGTCAGAGTCCGGGGTCATGGATATTCAATCTCATGGTATGACACATAATAATTATTTTAAAAGCGACAGGATTATTGATTTTCATCATCCGAATGACTCGTATTATTGGTTGAACTGGCTTTTTGATACAAAAGGTAAACCTGGTTGGCTGGGGAAACCTCACAATTTTAATGATCGTTATGGCTACCCTGTTTATGAATATGGCCCTGGAATTTGTGCCCCGCGTTATGAAAATGATGACCAGTTAGCTGAGTATCTTGTTGAGTACGTAAAAGAGAATGGCCGGGAGAATTTTTTCAGAGCAGGTTGGCGGATGCGACTTGAAGACAAAGTTTCTCAATATTATGTTGATCATGAAATAAATGCTGGATTTGAATCAAAAGAGGATTATGTAACACGTATTACCTGGGAGCTTGCCGCTAGCAAACAGGTCATTGAGGAAAGACTGGGCAAGCCGTGTGTTGCAATATGTTGGCCCAATGGCGGTTTTACCAAAGAAGCACATAGTATCGCGATGGAAAATACCGGTTATAAATGTTCGCTGGCGGTAACAGAATTTCCAGTGCCTGGCCTTAACAGTTTGTGGGGGCGGGTTTCATTTCGCCAGGACTACCAAGGAGCGTTTAAAGACACAGTTCATTTTATTAAATTTGTTTCTATTGTGGAATCACGGGCAGGTATTGGAATCAGAAAACAATTGGTTTCTGCATACCAGTCGCTAAAAGGGGTTTCCAGGCCCCGCGTGCAATTAACAATCGGTTAATGTGATGACGAGCCACCTGACAGCAATGAGAGAAAAAGTGGGATTGATTGCCCCACTGATTGTGGCGTTGCTGATAACGGTGCTTGTTCTTACATTTAATTGGCTGGGTCTTTTAATGATCCTGCTTGGAGCGGGTTTTTTTGCTTTCCTGTTTGTATCGCCCCTGGCTGTGCTACTCCTTTGGATGGTTTTATCGCCAGTAATCGACTTTTATCTGCGAATATCATTAGGCGCCGGCATACCCGACATTACATTTACCCGGGGTGTGGTTGCGGGCGCCTTTTTTGTGGTGCTTATGCAGTCGGTTTTCCGGATGAGAGAGTTGTGGGGTGTGAGCCAAACAGAAAAAACCATGCTCATGTTTTCCGGGCTGGCGCTTGCAACACTTTTGTTCAGGCATAATCTGACGCAGGATCTACAATTGCTCCTTGATAGCTATATGGTGCCTTTTATTCTCTTTTTTCTGGCTAAAAACCTGATTCGTGACGAAAAAGACGTGCTGGATTTGCTGAAGGCAGGGGCATTTGCTGGAAGTTATCTTGCTGCAATTGGCATTCTCCAGTATTTCACTGATTTCAATCCGTTTGTACCCGAAGGTTTTATCAGCATCCACGAAAAACGCGCCACAGGGCCATTTGTGAATGCTGTTCAATACGGAGGGGTGTTGGCAATATTGTTCTTATCGACATTTTACTTGTATACCCTACAGCGCCGAGGAGTATATAAAACCATTCTGCTTTTCGCTTTGCTTCTCATGGTTACAGGTGTTTTGTTTTCCATGACCCGAGCGGTATGGGGTTCACTGTTTCTAGCCTGTATTCTTGTGGCCGTTTTTATTCCACGATACCGGAATGTGATGATTAAGCTGCCTTTGTTTTTGTTATTTTTTGCTGTTGTAATTGTATTGATGATACCCGATGCCTCTTTCATTAAGGAGCGCACCTTGGAGGTAGGGCCGATTTACAGTCGCCTGGCTCTGTATGCCACCGGGTTAAATACGGTGCTTGATAACCCCTTGCTTGGAAACGGTTTTGGTCGGTACTCCTATTTTGAAGCAAGCCGTGATAATTTGGTAACACTCTCTGGTATACCGGAAAGCCTGGGCCTGGGATTGGATGTTCCACACAATGAATTTCTCCATATTATGGTTATGCTGGGGGGAATAGGGCTTGGGTTGTACATATATATTTATTATCGCACCATCAAGTTCAGTCGTGATTTATATTCGTATTCAAAAAATAAAGAATTTAAGTTCCGTGATTTAATGGTATTTTTTTGGGCCATCAGTGTGGTTGTTATTTTAAATGGGTTAGTGGTGGATTTTATTTTCTTCACCTATTTTAATTCACTCTATTTTTTAATCGCTGGCATGGTAATGGGGATAGTTTCCGGAAAAGACAAATTTATTCGTCAAATTGATGTGGTGGAGGTAAACGACCCCCCGTCTCTTTCTGGAAGGCCAGGTTAACCATGAATATCATAAGTGTGGCGGTATTGGGGACGCGAGGCTTTCCTGATGTGCAGGGTGGGGTTGAAACTCATTGTGAAAACCTGTATCCCGCATTGGTAAGGGCGGGTGTCGATGTTACTGTATTTGCACGAAGAGGATACGTGCAAAATTCTACTTACGAATACAAAGGAGTAAAAATACACCCCTTGTGGTCTCCCCGAAAAAAAAGTGTAGAAGCAATAACACATACTTTTTTTGGTGTGATGCTTGTTTTTTTCAAACGAAAACAATTTGATGTTCTGCATATTCATTCAATAGGACCATCCTTGCTGGTGCCTTTGGCGCGAATGACCGGTCTTAAAGTTGTGGTTACAAACCATGGTCCGGACTATGAACGCAAGAAATGGGGCCGTATTGCCAGCATTTCATTAAAGATGGGGGAAAAGCTGGGAAGTAAGTTCGGATCACAAATTATTACCGTTTCCAGGCATATAAAGAATCAGCTTGAAGTTAAATACGGACGTGTCTGCACTTATATTCCTAATGGGGTTCAAATTAAAAAACCAAGCACATCGTCACGCATACAAAAAAAATACGCCCTTTCCAAAAGACGTTATATTTTGGCTGTAGGCCGCCTGGTTCCTGAGAAGGGGTTTCATGATCTCATGGCGGCATTTAGCGCAATTAACCTGACTGGCTGGAAATTGGTCATTGCTGGTGGTGCAGACCATGAGGATGATTATAGTCGGGGGCTGCTTGCAGCGGCGGTGGAAAATAAAAATATCATAATGGCGGGTGCGTTAAATGCGCAAGAAATCAGTGAATTGTATTCAAATGCCGGCATTTTTATTTTGCCCTCATACCATGAAGGTTTGCCGTTGGTGATCCTTGAGGCGATGAGTTTTGGGCTTCCGCTGATTGTTAGTGATATTGAGGCTAATAAAGAACTTGTCGAAAATATGGATAATACATTTCCTGTTGGTGATGTAGAGGCATTGGCGCGAAAAATTACTCTGTTTGCAAAAGACAGCTTATCCAGTACCTGCGATGAAAAACTTATTGAAAAGGTTGGAAATGACTTCAATTGGGAAAAAATTTCGGCATGTACATTGGATGTTTATCATCAGGCGATAAAATCGTAATAACATGCGTCCAGACAGGTTTTTCAAGCCCTGAAGTATGATTTCCGGCAGCGCGCGACATAGCTATGGGACTGTCACAGTGAGCATGAAACCCAAAAGCTGACCAATAATTGACCATCTATTGCGGGTTAAAAAATTAAACAGGTTTTCTATCTAACATAAAAAAGTCATTGAAACCCAGCTTCAGCTTTGAAATACTGGGCGCAGCCAGATAAAAAATTATGCAATAATCGGGTGCCGGGTTTGTCGCAAAAAGCCCGCCAAAAACCTTCTCATCACTATTCATGGACGGATGTGAAAACCAGCTGACAAATACTGATCTTTCAGGCCTGTTCCCGTATTGGGAAGTACTGGCTGGGGAGGGACGAAATAAACAGATGTTGCTTGGTCAGGTGCATGGGAGCCCAAGGAAATGCTTTTGCACTTTTTAAACAGCACAAAGCAGAAATATAATCAGGGATTGATTCAGCATGAAGCAAACAGGTTTAATAAGACCACATCACTCAAAACTTGCCTTGTTGCATAAATTGATAGATACAACATTGTTGTTGCTAAGTTATCTTTTAGTCGTCACCTCAGACTTGAGGCTATGGCAAGAACAAGACACGTTGACTGTTCTTATGGCTGCAATAGTCTTTTATCTCTGTGCCTCAGCCAATGGCCTGTATCGTTCATGGAGAATTTCTTCGTTATCCAAAGAAATTTCAAAAATCCTTATTTCCTGGGTATTAACTGCAACATTACTACTTGGCATTACACTTATAGTTGGGGTTGAAGAATCCTATTTGAATATAAGTCTGCTGGTATGGATATTATCGGTGCCCGTTGCGCTTGCCATTTCACGGGTTATTTTGCGTTTTGTTACGCGAAATTTAAGAAAAAAAGGGTTTAATTCACGAAAAGTTGCCATCGTTGGGTGTACGCGGTTGGGGGAAGATCTGGCCAGTCACATAACGGAAAACAAATGGATGGGTTTGCGGTTCACAGGATTTTTCGATGATCGAAAAAATAAAGACGGGCGAATAACCAACAGTCGCCAATATGATCATATCGGAGGCCTGGACAGTCTGTTGAGTCAGGCACATAACGGCGAAGTAGACCTCATTATTATTGCACTGCCATTTCAGGCCGAAGTGCGCATCAAAGAATTCATTCTGGACTGCTCAGACACAACAACCTCAATCTACATCGCACAGGACTTTGAATCATTTCATATGCTGCATGGAAGGTGGTCGATGTTTGGTGATGTTCCCGTGGTGAGCATTGTTGAAAGCCCATTCTATGATATTGATGGTCTGGTGAAACGAATTGAAGATATTGTATTTGGCGCAATAATCGCCGCCGTGGCTCTGCTCCCCTGCTTATTGATCGCCCTGGCGGTGAAATTAACATCGCCGGGTCCTGTGATTTTCAAACAACGCAGGTTTGGGCTAAACGGACAGGAAATTTATGTATACAAATTCCGGACAATGTATTGTTGTGATGATGGGGAAAATATCCAGCAAGCAACAAAGTGTGATCAGCGCATTACCAGGGTGGGTAAAATTCTCAGGCAGACATCATTGGATGAACTCCCCCAGTTGATAAATGTAATCCAAGGGAATATGTCATTAATCGGACCGCGACCACATGCGGTTATTCACAATCAAAAGTACAGAAAATTAATAGGGTGTTATATGCTACGCCACAAGGTCAAGCCCGGAATCACAGGCTGGGCACAGGTAAATGGCTGGCGTGGGGAAACAGACACCATTGAGAAAATGGAACAGCGGATACGTTATGATCTGGAATATATCCGCCGCTGGTCATTGTTCTTTGATGTGCGGATATTGTGTTTGACCGTATACACAGGGTTTACAGGAAAAAACGCCTACTAAGGTAAGGGGATGTTAACAATCATCGTTCGTGGCGCGATGCTGGCCTTTTTCCGCGCTGGCGGCGTTGCAATAGATAGAATAACGATGACGCCTCACGGCACCTTGCCAGTTGTCTTGCCTGATAGTTACTTCAATTTAGCCAATATCTTGTTATTTACGAAGTGAGCGATTAATTTGATATCGGAGCTGCGCGGGCACAGTTCACCAATGCTTCTGTTTACCAAGCTGAAATAGAAAGCGGCGACTGAAAAAGCATAAAACAGGTATGAGATAAATGAGGTGATGGCGGCGCCAACAGCACCATACTGAGGAATCAAATAGATATTCAGGCCAATATTGAGTAATGCAGCGAGCACCGAACACACCGTTGCCACCCAGACCTGTTCTCTGGCATAAAGCTGGGCATCAAGTACAAAGACATAACCGCTGAATGCAATAGCCAATGCCAAAATAATAAATGGCGTAGCTGACGCACTGTATGCTTCACCATAAACAAAGGAAATCATAAATGGCGCCAGTATGATGGCGATAAATGCCACCGAGACTGTTATCAGAAATGTTATCCGACAATAAATAATGGCAGTGTCTGTACCATCTCCGCCTTCCCTGTGTTCAAGTTTGGAGATGTAGGGGAACAATACCTTTCCCGTTGATTGTGGAATAGCAATCAGCAAAAAGGCCAAAGTTGCAGCAATGCTGTATATTCCCGTTTCCGTATCATCCCTGAAATGGCGAATCATTAAAATATCTGATTGAATAATGATAAAGCCTGCAACCGCTGCAAGCACACCTTTTGCCCCAAGCTTTATACTGCTGATGAATAGTGGGAGGCTGGGTCTTAATGAAAACAATCCAAGACGTATAAGAAAAAATACGGTGATCAAGCAGCTTGCTCCAATACTGATAAGCCATGAGCGATAGCTGTTCCAGACTGTTAAGCCACTTAGAAAATAGATAAAAATCAATGTGCCGATGAATATGAAAGGCTGGGAAAGTCTAACGATATTGTTCGCTGAAACATGATTGGTGCCTAACAGTAAGGAATGCGAGTAACCAGACAAGAAAAGAAAGAAAGTCGCTGCAATCATAATGTATATATGATTGATGGTGATAAATTCAGAATATGAACCGAAACCAAAATTGTAATAAACGTATATAAAAATGGCGCCCCACAGGAAGCAGGAAAACAAACTAAACCATATATTGTTTGCGCAAAGGGCCTTGGATAAGCTTGGGTTTTTGGCTGAATAGTGGCTGTTGGCAATACTGAGCCCCATGTTGCCAATCAGATTCAACATTGTTGGAATAAGTAGAAGGATTGCATATTGTCCTCTTCCGTCAGGTAGCAGCGTGCGGGCAATAATTACTCCGGTAAGAAACTGGCACAAAAACAGAATGGCCTGAGAGGCGGTAATCCAGACGCTTGCACGAAATACAGAAATACGGTTATTTGTCAGGATCTTCGCAAGCTTTGTTCTTAATATATTTGTCATGCGTATAATTACTTAGCCAGACCGTTTTTATCAGGACTGGGTATTCCTCCGGACAAGCGCTCCCCAACAGACTTACCTTGACAGGTTGTCATCAGTGGTGAGGAAAAAGGCGAAGCCAGAAAGTAACCAACCATGAAAGGAAGGCCCCATGAGTGTCCAGCTGACAGATTAGTGTGAATCATTGATTAATGGTGGGTAAGCGTAATTTCAATTGCGGTTACTGAGTGTCGCTGAAAAACGATATCAAGAAATTTTTTATTAATAGTCAGGTCTTTCTCAGTCACTTCAACGTGCGTAGAATTTAAAGAATCACCTGAGAGAATAAATAATTTTGCAAACTTTCCATCATCCTTCCCTTTTAGATGGATTCTGGTTTTGATATCTTCGTTAATATTTCGATTGACAATAATGGCGTAAATTTTTTCTCCCTGTCTGCTGGCAACCATAGAAAGGGATGGAATATCGTTCTCAGCCGGCCAGTCAAAATAACGTTCCCATGTTATTTTGCTTGTGTTGTATTTGGGTGAATCAACTTCATAATTTACCAAACTTCCTTTCATATGTTGTGTAAACAGCTTTAGCGCAAAGAAACCGGGCTTGCGGTAGTAATTCTCTTTCCCGGATTTTTTTTCCACACCAATGATGCCGAAATGGTTATCGGGTTCCATAATGCCCAGTGACCATCCTGTTGCATATTCATAGTCATTCTCCAGCATATGGATAATATAATCCGCATTATATATGGCTCCACCCAATGTTGAGGTTGGTCCACTGTATTCATCTATCGCTATCGCAATTTTGGAATCGGAGCCATGTACAAAAGAAGCATGTTTCCGGGGTACGTTATATCGTGCTTTGAAAAAACTTTGCGATAAAATATATTGCCATTGCGTTGTGTTTAACGGCTTGTTTAGATCCTCTGTTGCAAGCCCCCCGTATACATGAAAAGTCACAAAATCGATACTGTGTTTTATCCTGGAGAAAAGTGTCTGATTATAGTTCATCAATTTTTTATGTTGCGTTTCCACGTTGGGCTTGAGAAATTTATGGGGATAAGAATCATCAAGTAAATTTATACCGAGCTTTATATTAGGATTTACGGCCCTGATTCCATCTGAAAAGCGTTTTATCTGGCCAGCTATGTCTTTAATTGCCAGGTCTTCCCACATATTATTCGCCCACAGCTCGTTTCCTAAGACAATATATTGAATGTCATAAGGAGCTTTGCGGCCATTTTTTGCTCTTAATTTCCCATATTCGCTATCAACCGAATCAGTAAGATATCTAACCAGCGCTACGCCACTTTCAGGATCAAGCTTGTGTTTTAAAGCGCGGAAAATACCTTGTACGTCAGTAAAAAATACAGGGATGCGAAGAGCAAAACCTGGGGTTGGCTCTAATGATTGAAAATACTGTAGAAGGTCATCATAGTTTTTATGGGGGGGTTGGCCTCTGTTATAGTATTTATCGTTCTCGATCTTTGCGAACAGTTGTTTCGCCACACCTTTACGCGGAATGTTCATTCTCTCAAACGATTCTTGAGTGGAGAGTCGTGTTGATTTATTTCCGACACTGTCAATATAGAATGGCAGCCCCAATTGTGTATTATCAAGGGTAATGAATGTAGGTGAAAGCTCTTTCAGTAAAAGCTGTAAATCGCGGCTTGTTAAATCCACCGGAGGGCGCCACTGCTGTCGATGCAGTTTTGCCAAAGATATACCAAACAAATTCCGATTGACCTTCTTCTTCAGGTCATTGCTGTCAATAACAATAGTCGCATTGTATTTTGATGTGGCTGCTGCATTGGATGAAGAAACGGCAAAAATAACAGCGTATAAAACAAATTTGAAAAAATTGTGAAGTGATAATTTGAAATACATCAGCCTGGTTATGCTCAGGTGTTTTCAAATTCTTTCAGGGGATATCGTTTTTCAATTGTATCGCGGCCTCTTTCCAGTTTTCCTTTGTCTTTGTGGTCAAGAAAATTGATGCGTTCGATAATGGGGGTATCAGAAACATTGCCATAATCTATGTACTGTTCAATATGGATATCAATGCCTAGAGTCGCTTTGATCTTGTTTTTCAGCACCCATAATAGCGGTTCAAGTTTAGGTAGTTTTGGCGATAAAGAGGAACGCATGGCTGTGCGGGCAGTTGTAACCATCCAGCAGTTTTGTTTGCAATTTTCCACCTTGTATGTGATGTCATTATACTGGGAGCCTGATATTATGTCGCGCCAGTTTTGTCTCTCCAGATTACCCAGCGGCAAATCAGTTCTTACATTACATGCCCATACATCAGACCATGGGTCAATGAAGGCAAAATCGCTGCCTGCGGTGCATTTTATCAGGCGATTATGCCCAAGAATTTTCTCAATCAGACCAAGATTAAGGTAAGCCCGAAACCAGTTTTTTACGTTATTTGTTTTCAGCATTGAAATCACCAAACCTTCAACCTGTTTTGCCACCTGCGTGCGATCATAAAAATAGTTATCGTTTTTATAAAACTGCCATGCATTGTGCAATGTGGATGTTGCTAATTCAAATCCTTCTTTTTGAGAAAATTCGTATATATTAACAAGCTGCTCTACATTTTCATCCTGGATCACCAATGCGAATCCGAGGTCTGTGCCTCCGGCTTCCTTTAGCTTTCTGAGTCCTTCAGTTTTGATTGCAAAGCCATTTTTTTCGCCGCGGATACGATTGCTCGTAGCGGCGTCACCTTCAAGGCTGAATCTTACCTTTATGTCCGGGTATTTCTTTATTATGGCAATTAATTTTTCAGGTCGCAGGCCGTTGGAGCTTATTTCAATGATTCTGCCTTTCGGGTAAATCAAGTCGATGATTTCAGGCAGGTCTTTTCTGAGTGTTGGTTCTCCACCCGAGACGTTGATGTTATCAAACCCGTCAGGCAGTTTTTCAAGTGTCGAGAGGCGGAGCTCTTCTTTTGGCTCAGTGGGGCTTTTCCACACATAGCACATTTGGCAGCGGGAGTTGCACCTGAAGGTGGGAATGATTGTTAAGTCCATTTATTGTAATAATTTCCGATTAACCTGAAGGGGTATTAATGCCCCCAGGTGGTCCATATCATCGAAGCCGCAGGGTATGCCTGTGGCGATTGAAATTCAGGGCAACTGCGCACCCTTTTATTTTTATGGCAATAGCCCGTTATTTCTGACAACTGCTCCTGCGTTGTCTGAAGCGTTTGCTGTTGGTGTAATGAGATGAATATGATACATATTTAAGGGTTGCTATCAATCGCGCATCTGATGTCCATTAAAAACCAGCACAGAAGCACAATGATATTTTTGTCTGTCCTTAAAAATGGCGCTATTGTCTCTCCGTGTTGCCCGCAGCCCTCCCCTAACCGGGATTAGTTATATTGGCATTGTTGACAACATTTTCATAGATTTTTATCAGTTGCTCGTAATGGGTGGTCTGATTTAATTCGTCCTCGACAAATTGTCTGCCCG
>WGED01000689.1 GCA_015492915.1 Cyclobacteriaceae bacterium | reverse complement strand
GTACATTATGCTGGTAGAGCTGCGATAATAGGAGATTTACTACCAATATACCGATTGCATCAAAAGTAATGAGTTGCAGTTTTGGATAGGTTTTTGATATGAATTTCGGTAGAATGAACCATAAGCCGCCGACGATGCCAGATGCGAATCCAAGCATGAGCATGGCAATTTGCGTAGAGCTAATTTGCCCACTATAGATAAGTAAAAGACCAAAGATAGAAATGATAATAGCGGCAAGTTTTATTCGGGTTAGTTTTTCTTTGAGCAGAAAAGTACCTATTACATAGCCTGTAATTGTAATTCCTGAATAGAGGAGAAAGAGGGTGACGCCAATACTCAAGTTGTTAAACACGATAAAAAAACTAATGACAAAGAGAATATCACATATTACCCATCCGATAATCCACGGCGCGTCTTTCTTTTTTACTTTTTTCCATTTTTGCTTAAAGAGAATGATAAGGAGTGTGGTGAGCGATATGACAAAAGTATTCCGAATCCAGTTTTGAGTAAACACGTCAAATTGGGAGCCGATATAACGAGCATAAATGCCAAAAAAACCGTAGAGCATGCTGGCAAATAGCAGTGCGCCTATTCCCTTTGATTGCATAGTAAACATTCGTCAATACAATAATTCACGCACTCACAGGCAGGTGTTTGGTATCCTGCTTGTGTGGGCGTCCCCCTTATTCCCCTTATCCGGCAGAGAGGAACAACCTCTTGAGATGATGATGTTTCCGCCTGGCACGAAATAGTACGGCCCTATGACGATTGACGATTTTTGGTTGCCATAGGCATTGTTGATCTCAATTTGTAAGACGCTAAGTTTTTTCCAAGCCGGCGCCTGGAAAACAGGGTTGCAGGGTCACAGGATTGATGGATGCGACCCTGCGACTCTGCAACTTTGCGATTCGCGTTTCATCATTTCAAGTCACCGTATCGACCATTTTTTGTCGCTGTGAAATCCTAGGACGCTAACAGTATACCCCAGAACCGTTCTCACGCTTTATCATAAATTCTCAACTTTTCTCATCCTCTCCACCCGGCCGCCACATTTTCGTTTCTGTGTTGTGTTGTCTGCTGCTTTGGGATACCTCTTTTTGGAGAGATGAACACTGTTCGGGTATACTACTCCCTCATTCTGCCTCAAACCAGCATACTCACAAGAACCTGACCACAAAGCCATAATAAAGAAGGTTAGATTTCAGGGCGCGGAGTGAGCGATGTCCCTGTGAGCGTTGCCAGGATAAACCCATTGTACACGAGAAATTATGCGTTTCTCGCATAATCTGGGGAGAGAGAAAGGATGAGCGGGGAACTTGAGGCTGACAAAGACTTCTGGTGGAGCAAACTGCAAGAGTTTGGCGAGGAGGTGCTTCGTCCTCAGAGAAAACGGTTGGGTCTGACACAAGCGCAGATGGCCAGAAGGATTGGGGTGGACCAGTCGCGCGTCAGCCGGGTTGAGCTGTGGGGAGCCAGGCCAAAAGACTATCCGACGGCGCAGCGGTATGCCCTGTGTTACCAACTGAGCGAAGAGGAGGTGGATGAATGGCTACGGCTCTTGAGCGGCGTCGCGCCCGATGAACCTCAATCTGACGAAGCATTAGTAGACTATTATAGCACGGCTCTTCTCAGAATCAGCCAGGCAGATATCGGGGGGAACGTTCAGCTTGCGGCGGCTCTGGCCGATGACCTGGCAGGGCTTCTTACGACGCACCTCTCCAGACAAGCGCCCGGTTCACCCGTACAGCGCGAATACCTGAGAATGTTGGAGATCGTATTGGAGATGGGCTGTTCGGTGGCGTCCGGAGCCTGCTTCTCCCGCGAAACGGCTATCGCCATAAAAAGAGATACCCTCAAAAAGACGCATGCTATTGTGCAGGCCCTTAACGACCCTTTTTTTGGCATCCTGTATGAGCTGTCCTGTGGAAGATTCAGCTACATCAGGAAGCAGTACGACAGAGCAGCATGGCGTCTTTCCCGCGCTTTAACTGATTTGAAAAATGAAAAGGAAGAAGTGCCCCTGGAGTGCCTGGTGTTCATTCTGAACTCAATGAGACTACTGGCCTTAAGTCTGGCTCGCCTTAAGGAACAAGCGGCGCTTGGGAAGGTAGAGGATGAGATGAGAGCTGTCTTAGACCGGGTTCCCTTTTCTCGCGCCGGCTGGGCCTGCCATGCCCTCGAAGGGCTGGCTTGCGCCCAAGGGAGGCTGAAGTTACCTCAAGCATTTGATACCCTTGAAGAGACGCAGCAGCTGATAGACGAGGTGGAAGCGGCGGGGACAAAAGCGCCTGTCAGGCGGATGCAGCTTAAAAAAACCGAACTAATCACTATACAGCAGTTGGAGCCGACAGACAAAACGTTGCTGGAACGGGTAGGTGCAGAAGCGCTACTCCTTGCCCAAATATATGGGTATGAACGATACGAAAAAGATGTCACGGCTTTGTTAACTACCTGTCTTTAGCGGCACAAAAAGCCGGGTGTGAGAAGCTGTGTGAGGATAGAGCAAGCGGGGTAAAAACCGAGCGGGTGGGTCTTGGTGAAGCGCTGAAGATTATGTCAAAATATCGCCAGATAACCTTTTTTCAGGTCAAATAATCCTTTAATTCTGCCAATCCTGCTCTGAATGAGGCTGGCAAAGAGAGCAAGATTATCAGAATGAACGGATTCAGGGTTGAGATTGATTTAAACTCTTCTACAGTTAACATAAAGTTATATTTTCCCTGACTCCAGTTATTATAAACCGGTCTCCGGCCCTGGCAAGAGCGGCGTGAGGAGAGGGGGGATAACTGGGCCGGGGC
>WGED01000688.1 GCA_015492915.1 Cyclobacteriaceae bacterium | reverse complement strand
GCATTTTCAGAAAATATCTTAAAGAAGATTCCTTCAAAATATTAAAAATACCATTGGTTGTAGCTGCCACAGATATTCGAAAGGGCAAAAACACCTATTTATACGATGGTGAACTTATACGGTCAGTGCTGGCTTCCTGCGCCGTTCCGGTTCTGTTTGAGCCGGTTCATCTGAACGGAGAGGTTTACATTGATGGTGGCATTCTCGACAATCTGCCCGTGAAGCCGCTTGTGGACCATTGCGACGTAATTGCAGGTATCAATTGCAATCCTGTTTCCGACAATTACGAACCCGGCAACATGCGCTCCCTGCTCGAACGCACCCTGCTGATAACCTTCAGTGTAAATACCTACCAAAACAAAAAACTGTGTGACATTTTCCTCGAACCGGAAAAAATGAAGGATTATCGCGCGTTTGACTTTTCAAAAGCGAATGAAATTTTTAACATTGGCCTCGAATACGGGAGAGAGATAATCCCGGAGATCAAAAAATTGATCGAATAAACAATTTCACAAACACAAACAACACCCAGGCATGAGACAAATAACGACATTCTCATTCATCATTGCTTTTATGATGATTTTAACAAATTGCAAGGACATGGAAAAAGAAAGTATTAAGCCCCCTGTGGCTGAGAAGATACCAAAAAAGCTCGTCGCCCACAATCACACCCGCATCGACAACTACTATTGGATGCGCCTGACTGACGAGCAGAAAACCGCTGAAACGCCCGACGAACAGACACAGAAGGTACTCGACTACCTCAATGCCGAGAATGCCTGGCTGGACCATGTAATGGGCCATACCATGGATTTTCAGGAAAATTTATTCAAGGAAATCAAGGGAAGGATCAAGGAGGATGACGAGAGTGTGCCTTACTTCAAAAACGGATACTGGTACTATACGCGCTTCGAAACGGGTAAGGAATACCCCATCTATTGCCGTAAAAAAGGCTCGCTCGAATCCGAAGAAGAAATAATGCTCAATGTGAACGAGATGGCCGAAGGATACGGCTATTATAACGTAACCGGGCTCGCCGTCAGCCCTGACAACAAATTGCTGGCCTATGGCGAAGACACCCTGAGCAGAAGAATTTATACCATCAAATTCAAAAACCTGGAGACCGGCGAAATACTCGATGACCGGGTGCCCAACACGACCGGCGGCGCTGCATGGGCCAATGACAATAAAACGGTTTTTTATACTGCCAAAAACGAAGTGACCCTCCTTTCGGAAAAGATCATGCGTCATACCCTCGGTATGTCTGCCGCCAAGGATATGGTCGTTTATCATGAAAAAGACCCCGCTTTTTATATCGGTGTATATCGCTCGAAATCAGGCAAATACATCATCATCTGGAATGAGAGCACCCTGGTGAGCGACTACCGTATCCTCAGCACGGATAACCCGAACGGGAAGTTCAGGCAGTTTATCCCACGCGAGACGGACTTGCTCTACTCCATTGACCATTTCAGGGATAAGTTTTACATACGCACCAACTGGGAGGCCAAAAATTTCCGTCTGATGGAAGTCGGCGAGCAGAATACCGCCAAAGAAAACTGGAAAGAAGTGATACCGCACAGGGATGATGTGCTGCTCGAAAGCATCGAACTATTCAACAATTACCTCGTGGTGGAAGAACGGAAGATGGGCCTCACCTACCTGCGGATCATGGACCAGAACGACGGCAAAGAGCATTATATCAAATTTGACGAACCGGCTTACACCACCTATATCTCCGCCAATCCCGAATTCGATACCGAATGGCTGCGGTTCGGCTATTCGTCCATGACTACGCCCAACTCCACCTATGACTACAACATGAAAACAAAGGAAAGGGTACTGAAAAAGCGGCAGGAAGTGGTCGGCGGGCACAATCCCGATGACTATGTGACGGAGCGGCTGTTTGCCCCTGCAAGGGACGGCGTGAAGGTGCCCATCTCAATCGTTTACAAAAAAGGCTTTGAGAAAAACGGTAAAAATCCATTGCTCCTCTACGGCTACGGCTCCTACGGCGCCATCATAGACCCGCACTTCAGCTCAGTGCGGCTGAGCCTGCTCGACAGGGGTTTTGCCTTCGCTATTGCCCACATCAGGGGTGGTCAGATGCTCGGCAGGCAGTGGTACGAAGACGGCAAGCTGCTTAAGAAAAAGAACACATTCTTTGATTTTATCGATGTGGCCAAATATCTGATTGATCAGAAATACACATCCAAAGAGCATATTTATGCCCAGGGCGGCAGCGCCGGCGGCCTGCTGATGGGCGCCGTGCTCAACTTCGAGCCCTTGCTCTTTCACGGTATGATCGCGGCCGTGCCTTTCGTGGATGTGGTGACGACGATGTCGGATCCCACCATCCCGCTCACTACCAATGAGTATGACGAATGGGGCAACCCCGCTGACGAAAAATACTATTTCTACATGCTCTCCTACTCGCCTTATGACAATGT
>WGED01000687.1 GCA_015492915.1 Cyclobacteriaceae bacterium | reverse complement strand
GTATAAGAGACAGGATAAAAGCTCTCGCAGAAGGAATACAGTATATATTAAATAGTCAGTATCGTCAGGTATCATGTGTCATAGAATGAAAAAATCATACAGAGCAGGGTACCTGAAGATCTGCCGCATCAAGGGAGGTCTGGGTACGTATCCGGTATCTGTAGATGGTGATGATTTATCTTATACAGGAGATATCTATGGTGACTACGATACTATGGAAAAGCAGCAGTTTGACATGGTAATCTATGCTACTGCTGCCTGAAAAGCCTATCCCTTTTATGCATTGAGCCAGTGAAACAGGGTGTCAGAAATGGATGGATAGACCTGGTATGCTGGTAGAGCAGGCCGCGGAATCACTTTATATCTGGCGTGGAATAAAGCCGGAAACAGCACCGGTAATCAGTGAACTACGGCAGGAGATTACAGGGAGAAAATAAGAATAAAGTGATTGTTCTTAGTGAACTGATTGCATCTCAAGATTTACCCATTTATATTGCAAACAGATGAATTGATGCCTGAGAATTTTTGACAGTGATATAATAATTTTAAAAATATATATCGAAATTACGCCATATAAGAAACCTACCAACATTTTAGCGCTTTCGTCAATGTGCTTATACCATACATAAGCGAGTTGTATAGCTAAAGCAGAAAAGAAACTTATCAGCAATAACAGGATGATAATATATATACCATGTATACATAAGTAGATCATAGTAGGTGCAGATGCAGGCAAAGCTTCTATGATCCTGTTTAAAAGCAGTTTAGTATATCGTTTTTTAAGGACACCCCAGTCAATCCACCATGCCAGCGCTACTAACACATACAGGGTGGATGAGCTGAAACCAGATGAAGATTCCTTCCACCAGAAAAGCAATATAGCAAAGAAAATAAGAGACATCATAAACCGTTTTGCACCAATAGATGGTTGAGGCCATGGAATCTGATATTTGTCCGGATTAATAATATCAAGTATCGCCTCAATTCCTTCTCCCAGTAATCTATACAGTCGGGCCTGATGATGTTCCCAGTCAAATACAGTGTTCAGGCGGGCAAGCGTTTTAATGATACGACGATAGCGCCAGAAAGCTTTCGGTTTGAGTTTATCCTGATTGTCTACGAACCACTTCAGGCAGTATTCACTTATTTTAGTAAACCCATAGTATATGTTCATATTTTTATGAGAGATAATACTATCAATGTAGCTTTCGTCATAGTGATTTGTCGCCCATGCTGTTAGCAGGTCATTGATTTCCTGCTCGAGTGTATGTGTAGAATCGTCGTTTGAGTGGTCTGGTTGTGAAGATGACTCCTGGTAAACAAGATCATGATAGTGCAGCTCATGTTTGTTTAGAGGTGCAGTATGTTTTTTATTTTCTGCCTGCTTTTTAGAAGCCCGGGGATCTTTTATTGTCCAGGGATGGAATAAGTATTGTTGCGTGAAGTAAATGCGATTATTAAAGGATGATAGCTGCTTATGGTTATACTTGACGCTATTATTTGGTTCTGAATATGTATTTTGTCTGGGTGAGACTGGTCGGCCAGAATTACTGATATCAGACTGTCTGCGTTCAGACTTTCGATTAATGCGAAGCTTTTTCTTATTATTAGATGATATCGCTTTTCTGGCAATCTCATATGCCTGTCTGATTTCAATGAATTCTTCAGGGTGCTCATGGGGACGATACTGCTTTATCAGTGTGCTGTAGGCACGTTTTATTTCCTTTTCAGAGGCATCGGATCTAATGCCAAGAATTTCCCACCATTGCATTAAAACCATTCCTGATGCTCATAGTCATCCAGTGCCTGTTTAAAATCCTCAAAGTGCTTCTCTATTTTTTTGATATCCTGGGTCTGAAGCAGAATTTCAAACTCCTGAATAAAGTTGGCGAGTGCCTGCCGATTTTCACCAGTAGATTGCTCATATAGTCTTTCAGCACGAGATGATATTGCCCTGTATTTATCCATGTTACGCGGATGTATTTTAATATTATTGAGTTTTTCAAGAGCTGCCTCGATTTCCTCCTTGCTCATTTCTCCTGGAGTTTGTTCAATAACCAGTCGTTTTTCAGTTCCGGTTCCTGTGATGGCAATAACTTCAAGAATACCGCTTGCATCATAAGTAAAACGGACGTCAACAAAACGGTCGTCGCCCTTTTTTGGTATATTAAGTCTTAGCGTGCCAAGCTTGAGATTGTTTTCAACATAGCGACTTTCACCCTGATAGATATTCAGGTTTATAGCACTTTGTTTATCACTAATTGGATAGTAACGATTTTCACGGCTGATAGGGATTGTCTGATTACGTTCAATGATTGGGTCGAAGATATCCCGTTCAGAATTAGATTCATTGTAAACACCAACTCCCATTGAATAGGGCATAACATCTGTCATTACAACTTCACGGAGTGATTCATTTTGTGTCAGAAGGCCAGCGATAATGGCTGCGCCTTTGGCAACAACATGATCCGGGTTTTCAGATTGTCGCGGAAAGCGTTTAAACATTCTTGTGATAAATTCACGAAAGACAGGCATACGAGTAGAACCGCCAATCAGTACAATATCGTCAAGGTCATCGGGAATCAGGTCGGCATCCTGTAAAGTTGTGGTGATCGGAAAACGGAGTTTTTCAAGTAATGGCTGGCAAATTTCATCCATCAATTCATTAGTAATAGTTAGGGATTTGTCTTTCTCGATCTCGATAGAATGACTATTATTGTCAGATAGAGATTTTTTTGCTTGTTCTGCTAGCTGATAGATATATTCAGCAGTTAATTTTATATTGAATCTGGTTTTAGTCTCGTTATTAATCCATTCAGCAATAAGATGGGTAAAATCTTCACCACCAAGAAAATTATCACCTGCGCTGGCATGTACCTCGAATATTTCATTAAAATATTCCAGCAAGGTAATATCAAATGTTCCTCCTCCAAGGTCAAGAATCATATACTTTTTATCATCTTCAGTATCATTGAGACCATATACCATTGCACCCGCGGTAGGCTCATTGACAAGTTGAATAACATTGAGTCCAGCAAGCTGTGCAGCTGATCGGGTCGCACGACGCTGTATATCATTGAAATAAGCAGGAACACTGATAACTACATCGGTTACAGTTTCACCGAGAAAGTTTTCAGCATCCTGCTTCAATGATTTGAGTATCAGAGAGGATAGCTCTTCAGATCTAAGTCTGGGTTTACCAAGTTTCCATGTCTTGTTGGTGCCAATGAGTCTTTTGAAAGCGTGAGCAGTTTCTCCAGGATGTGAGATCAGCCTTTCACGAGCAGGTCGGCCAGTTAGCAGTTGTCCTTCCTTATCGACACTGACTACGGAGGGCGTAAGATAGTCACCATGCACATTGGGTATCAGTTCCGCTTTATTATCACGGTAAACGGCGATAAGTGAGTTTGTAGTTCCAAGGTCTATTCCAATTGCGGGCATAGCAAACTCCTGTCACAGATAAATATTGGTATGAATTTCTGTTTTCCATCCAGCCAGGATGGCAATTCCTGCAAATAAGAAATATAGCACAAGTACAGAATTGGACATTGTTAAAAAATTGTTATAAATTGCAGGCTGAAATATCCTAATTATTACATGTGCCCCTTATTGCCATTTTCAGATTGCGTACAGCCTCTTTCCCTTCTTTTGCATCAACAAGTTTCAGACCCGCACCACCAACGAATAAACCCATTTTGATATACTGACGGATAAAATACAACATGCCACTTTTTGTTTTCAGGTTTAGATCGTTAGGAGAAAATTCTGACTCTGTGGATATTTTATGATCTTTATTGCCTGCAACTTCCACATAGAAAAAGACATTCGGGGCAGTTTCGCCAATACATTTGCCATCAATCCATACGTCTTTTTTCAATGCACTGCCGAAGCTACTGTCACGAAAAATATATAAACCAGCGCTACCCCTGGAAGGAGGATTGAATTTATGTGCTTTAGCGGTTGTTTCTGCACTTTCCATTGGTACAGAAGCGCAGCCAGTAAAAAATACAGTTACGAATATAAAAAGAATGATTTTTTTCATTACCTGATCCCTCTTATACCTTTTTAATTGTATTATCTTAGTTGTTATCACATTTTTTGATATGCCACATACTTATCTAATAACTGATAAATCATGTTTTGATATTGCATGTGATGTTTTTTGATTGTTTCTTTGAAGTAAGCCACGCATTCAGAGCTGAGAGCAATAAATGGTAAATGCACCAAAGTAGGATGAATTCTGCCGTTGGGAAAGCCAATCCAGTAATGGAGAGCTCCTGGTATCATTGAGGTTGCCGCAGCCCCAATGAAAAGTGCCACGCTTAAGCGTTTCCAATTAATTACTTTTGACTTTTTAATAAGCGCTAACATTTACAGAATGGGGAAGACGTAAGGAGCAGCGTCCGAGTGAGTGAGAATGAACGAATTGATGTGCTTGTTAGGATGATTGAATACATTTTTTCGACAAATACAAAAGATGTACTAAAGCAATAATAGGGCCAACAAATATCAAAAGTTTGATGTCAACCTTTTCCATTTGGGTTAGCGCTATGACTGAAGCAGCAATACCGCATAGTAGGCCAAACCATTGTACAGGCTGGCCCGGCCAGTTTTTTCTACGAAGTACATGTAGAGCTAGATTGGCAATTGAAATAAAGCCCCATGTGCCAAAAATGATCAATAATCCCCCGATTTGCCATGATGCTCTTCCGGAGAGATAACCTATTATAAAAGCTGGCGAGTACAACAGCCCTGGCAAAAGAAAAGCGAGTGCAGGACCGCATAGAATTAGGAGTTCTATTGCTAATATGGTGCGTTTCAATATTTGATCCTTTCGTAATAGTAAAACGATTTATTAGACATTTTTTAAACGCCTCTAACTACTTGAATGGAATATCACAAGATATATTGCCAATAAAACAGAAGGTAGTACAACTTGCAATTTGAAAAGTGCACCAACAAGAAGAACAGGAGTAGCAATAACTGGATCTTCAGCAGGAAATAAAGGAAATGTTATAGAAATTAAACCTGTCAGTGTTCCTGCTATTGCAATATTTTTTCCAAGACGAATATCTTTGATCCAGTTTACAGACATTGTTATATGAAAGCCCCAGGCAGAGAGCCAGATAAGAACAAGTAGATCGTGTAAAGATACGATACTTTTAAGTTCTTCAATAGCTATAGTGATAGAACCAAATAATCCATAAAATGATAATAAATAACATAGTAGAACAATAATTATTCGTTTCTTCATTTTAGTGCCTAACGCCTTACTCAGCGGCAATTCAAAGTAGCTCATTTTTGCATAAGCAAAACAAGTATCGCTTTGAATTGTACGCTGAAGTTAATTGTTATACCTTTAGTCCAATGCCCCTTCAGGTATACCCTGAAAAGCAGGGATTCCCTCATAAGGTTCATGCCACGACGCTTTTGATTCAATATTTGCATGTGCGCCAGGACAAAAATTAACGGGTGTATCTACCGTTGAAAGGGCTATGGCTAAATACATAGATTTATCAGGTGCATAATTCATTAACCGTGTGCCGCATACAGAGCAAAAGGCCCTGAAACCACCTAAATCGTTTTTATGCTCTTTTAATATCTCTTTTCCCTTTTTGATATTTAATGTATCGCCTTTAGCAAGTGTAAGCGTTACAAATGCCGCCCCGTGTGCTTTTCTGCAAAAGGAACAATGGCAATTAAAGGTCTTTTCTGGAATAAGCTCTACTTGATATTCAATCTGCCCGCACAGACAGCTACCTTGTGCCACCATATTTTTCTCCTTTAGTTATAATGATGTTCCCCATAAAAATTGACACATTACGCATGTATTTTGGCATATTCTACAGGGCTTATATAGCCCAGGCTCGAATGTAGCAGGACTTTACCAAGCATCACGGGTTTTACTGATATCTTCACCAATAATTCGGCGCGTTGCTAAATCC
>WGED01000686.1 GCA_015492915.1 Cyclobacteriaceae bacterium | reverse complement strand
GCAACTGCACCGCGGGCATCTCTTCCAGACTCTGAACCTTCACTTTGTTTATCGACACACCACCGCCCTGGATCATGCGGCGGGCCTCCCCTTTTGATGAGAATATCTGTCCTTGCGTCACTACCGACAGCAGATCGACGGGATTGGTTGCAGGCTCAAATTCACTTTTCGAAATGGTGATCTTCGGAACGCCTTCGAAGACGGACAGCAGGGTTGCTTCGTCAATGCTGTTGATCTCATCGGTGGCTTTTTTGCCAAAAAGGATTCTCGATGCGCTCACGGCCTTTTCCAGTTCTTCTTTCGAGTGCACCCTCGCCGTGATGTCCTCTGCCAGCGCCTTTTGCAGTATCCGCAAATGCGGCGCTTTGTCATGCTCCGCTTCCAGCGCTTCTATCTCTTCCTTGGTCTTCAGGGTGAATATCCTGATGTAATTCTTCACATCCTCATCGGATGAGTTGATCCAGTACTGATAAAATTTGTAAGGCGAAGTGCGCCGTGCATCGAGCCATACGTTGCCGCTCTCCGTCTTGCCGAATTTGGTGCCATCGGCCTTTTTGATGAGCGGTGTTGTGATGGCATAAGCCTCGCCGTCGGCCATGCGCCTGATGAGCTCGGTGCCCGTCACGATGTTGCCCCACTGGTCTGAGCCGCCAAGCTGCAGCTTGCAGTTTTTATGCTTGTACAGGTAGTAAAAATCGTATCCCTGCACGAGCTGATAGCTGAATTCCGTGAACGACATGCCGGTCTCCAACCTGTTTTTCACCGAATCCTTGGCCATCATGTAGTTGATCGTGATGTGCTTGCCCACATCCCTGATAAAGTCGAGAAAGAGAAAATCCTTGAACCAGTCGTAATTGTTGACCAGTTCTGCAGAGTTGGCACCGCAGTCAAAATCAAGGAATTTTTCAAGCTGTTTTCGCACCCCCTCGATGTTACGGTCTATCTCCTCCTTACTCAGCAGGTTGCGTTCTTTTGATTTCCCCGAAGGATCACCCACCATGCCCGTGGCACCGCCTAAGAGCGCGATCGGCTTATGGCCTGCCTTCTGCAGGTGCACCAGCGTCATGATCTGCACCAGGCTGCCGATATGCAGCGAATCGGCTGTGGGGTCGAAGCCGATATAAGCTGCCGTCATCTCTTTTTTCAATTGCTCTTCGGCGCCGGGCATCACATCGTGGATCATGCCCCTCCATCGCATTTCTTCAAAAAAATCAGTCATTTATCATTGAAATTTATATGATTTTCCGGATTTGGAAACAAGCTGCAAATATAGCCATTCGCAAAATTTATGATGAAAGAACGATGAGAAAGTTTTTTGGGCCCGGTCATTCCCCTCTCAGCTTCGAGCTTTCAGCTTCCCGTTATGAGACCCTGAAACCTTCCCCATAGTCATTCTGAACTTGTTTCAGAATCTTGTTGACTCCATACAATACTGTCCCTGTTTCCTTCAGCCTTCCATTATGAGACCCTGAAATGAATTCAGGGTGACCTACAGGGTGCGGAGCAGGGTGACGTAACGGGAGTAAGCTGCCCGTGGGCTTTCACAAAAATCCGTGCCAGTTACCGCTTCTTACACCTGACACCCGAAACCCGACTTCGGTCTTCCGTCTCCGGTCTCCCGTCTCCCGCTCCCTGCTTCTAACTTTCACACACTGGCATCAAGAAACCAATTGAACACCGAACAGACAATCAACGATTGAAGATTTTTGAAGTTCATTCCACTCGCTTTCGGCCTGCCTACTTTCAGCTTCCCGCTTCGAGTTTCGTGCTTCATGCTTCGAGCTATCCTCCCGTCTTCCGTCTCCCGTCTTCGAGCTTTCCATTTCTAACTCTCCTCCACTGCCCTCATCAGTATTTCACAGGCCTTCGCTATCTCATCGTCCGTGATGATGAGCGGCGGTGCTATCCTGATGGCATTGTCGCAAAAGAGAAACCAGTCGGTCACCAGGCCGTAATCCATGGATTTTTGTATAATTTTCTCCACCTGCTCAAAGGTATCGAACTGCAGGGCCATCAACAGACCCAGGTTGCGTATTTCCCTTATTTTAGGATGATCCAGTTGTTTTTTGAACTGTGCCGACTTCCACTCAGCTTGCCTGTAAAGATCGTTTTCCGTTAAAAATTCAAGGGCCGCGAGGGACGCCGCACAACTCACCGGATGGCCTCCGAAAGTGGTGATATGCCCCAGCACGGGATTGGTCTGCAAAGCGCTCATCACCTCTCTCGATGCGATAAAAGCCCCCAGCGGCATGCCCCCTCCCATGGCCTTGGCCGTGGTGATGATGTCGGGCACGATGCCGTAATGCTCAAAGCCCCAGAAGGTTCCCGTACGGCCGAATCCCGTCTGTATCTCATCCAGAATCAGCAACGCGCCTGTCTCATCGCATTTTTGCCTTAGCGATTTGAAGTACGCTTCAGAGGCAATCCTGACCCCCGCCTCGCCCTGCACTGTCTCCACCACTACCGCCGCCGTCTTTCCGTCTATGAGAAAAAGGTCATTTTCATTGCCAAATTCCATATGAGAGATGCCCGGAACCAGGGGCATAAAGGCATTTTTAAAATTTTCTTCCGACGCCAAAGACATTGCCCCATGTGTAGCCCCGTGATAGGCATCGCGGCAGGCTACGATCTCATGTCTGCTCGTGTATCGTTTGGCCAGCTTCATCGCTCCTTCGATCGCCTCGCTGCCCGAATTCACGAAAAATACATTGTCGAGCTTGTCGGGAAGGGTATCACAAAGGGCGCCGGCCAGTCGCACCTGCGGACTTTGTACAAATTCACCGTACACCATGACATGCATGTGCTTTTCAGCCTGCTGCTTTACCGCTTCTACTGTAGCGGGATGGTTATGCCCCAGCACACTCACGGCAATGCCTGAGATGAGGTCGATGTATTTTTTGCCGTCAGGGTCGTAGATATGGATGCCTTCGGCTCGTGCCACTTCGAGGCCCATTGGAAAGGCACTCGTCTGACCCAGGTATCGCTGAAACAATTGTTTATTACTGAGATGCTTGCTCATCATTGG
>WGED01000685.1 GCA_015492915.1 Cyclobacteriaceae bacterium | reverse complement strand
TTGCTGGTATAATGTTCTCTGGTTCAACCCAAATTTCTCAATAGGATTTCGTAATGAGAGGTTAAAGTACAACTTGTCCCGCCAGGGCGGGAAGAAAATCAGCACGTTTGATGAGGAGGCATAATGCACTTTTATGGTGACGAATCAAACGTGAACGAAGTGGCTGATTTTGACGTAGTTTAAGCTCGGAAAAGAAAGGTTATTGAGAATTTTGGGTTCAAGCGTCTCGCTTGGGCCTTTATCCTTGTTTCGAACTATTCACTCAACCTGCACCCACAGCCACTGGAATTTCAGGGGATCGTTTTTCGGTGATTTTATTTCCATCGAAATCACATAGATGCCTGCTTTCGGGATATTTATTTCACCGATCTTGTTTGATGCAAAATTCTCAATGTGCCAGTTGCGGTTAGGCTCGCCGACCGTCAGGCCTGTGGGCATGAGTTTTCGGCTTATTTTGTCACCATTAGCGGCCACGGTGATCGATCCGGCAGGTTTATCACCCTGAAAACTGTAAGAGGCATCCACTTTCAGTGTGCAGGCCGCAGGGATGTAAACCTTCCATTTCATGAGAAAACGGCCATTAATTTTAAGGCATTCGGGCACAGTGCCATAGCGTTCAGGGCCGTCCGGAATGGCGTTGCCTTCCGAACCGAGCTTGTTGCGGGGTGTCAGCGACCATCCGCCGTCAAGGGTGATAGCTACAAGGCCATGCGTGGTCATGGGTTTTCGGTCAAATTCCATGACGATGACAGGCATATAGGGATCGGAAGGTAAGGCAGGCAGGGTTATCTCCGTCAGTACATCCTGATGGCGGAAGGGCAGCGGTGCGCGTTGCTTGTCGGCAAGGGCGTACACTTTTTTTGGCGCTGTATTGATGCCTGAGACAGAGAGCTTGTTATTCCATGGCCTCCGCTGAATGTGCAGATAGATTCTGTGTTTCCAGTCCCCCCCATTTTTATAAGTCATCCTGCCCCAGTCATGCTGATTTTTAGGTAATTCAAATGCCCCGCTGCCATACGCCGATTCGCCGTTTACGGACAGCCATTCGCCCATTGCCAGGAGTCGTTGCCTGATCTCAAAAGGCACCTCCCCGTTGGCTTTCGGGCCGATGTTGAGCAGAAAATTGCCGTTAAGGCTTACGTTGTTGATGAGCGCCTGCAGCAGGGTGGTGGTTGATTTCCATTGGGTGTCCGTGGCATGGTAGCCCCACGAGTGCGCCACCGTAGCGGGCGACTGCCATGGATAATCGAGCTTTTTATTGCCCAACTGGTTGTCGCCCAGCGTGCGGAAATCCACATCGGGGTCTTCTTCGATCGACAGCCCGAGCCGAGAGTTGATGAGGCAGTCGGGCTGCAGCTCCCGGATGAGGCTTTTGAGTTGCATGAGCTGCCTTTTGGTGACGATGGTCGTCGAATGGTGCACCCACATATCGAACCAGATGATGCTGATGGGGCCGTAATTGGTGAGCAACTCGCGCATCTGCGGTATCACTTTCTGTTGCCAGTATTCATCATATTGCTCAGCGGTCAGATTGTAAATTTCATTTGTGTGGTCCCAACCATAGGGATGCTCCCAGTCGAGCCAGTGCGAATAATAAAAGCCTAATTTAAGGTCGTGCTTCCGGCAGGCATCACTAAGTTCCCTGATGATATCGCGTGATGGATTTGTGTAACGGGCAATGTTGAAACCGGACACCTTGCTGTCCCAGAGTGCGAAACCGTCGTGGTGCTTTGCGGTGATGATCACATATTTCATTCCTGCCTTTTTGGCAAGGATCACCCACTTTTCGGGATCGATTGAGCGCCAGTCAAAGCGGTCGAGCAGTATGAGATATTCTTCTTTGCCGATCCTGTTGCGGTAATAAATCCATTCGGCGTAGTCATTTTCGTTGCGAATCTTTTCACCTTTCCAGAATCCCTCCGCCGCGCTGTACACCCCCCAGTGGACGAACATCCCGAACCGCGCATCGATAAACCACTTCGCACGGTCGTTGGTCTGCGACTGGGCCATGAGATTCTGATGAAAAACGAGGAAGAAAAGTATTAATACCCGAGAGGAGGATCGTTTGATCTTTTTCATTTTATTGAAAGGTTAACCACGAATTGCACAAATTAACGCTAATAAAATCGGGGAGTGAATTGTTGCAGTAAATTTAACATCCCCACATTCGCGGCATATCTATTTCTCTTTTAGTTTCAGTTCACCGCGGATATATTTTCCCACTATTTTGAGTGTTTCCACATCAATTTCGCGGAGGCGCCCTTCGTAATCCGGCCCTACGTTGAGCGAGAAAATATTACCGTATTTCAGGGCTCCGAGATAGTCTTTATAGATATCCTCGGCCGGTTTGCAGAGATTGTCGTGCTTTGGCAAGGAATAAAACCACTGTGCCCCGCCTTCATGCTTCGGCAGGATGGGATAGGTGAATTCTGCTACCAGATAACCTTTGTATTTCGCTTCGGCCTCTTTATTATATACTGATGTGTTCGCATCCCCGATAGGCCCCGGCCTGCCTCGTTCTCTCAGCGAAAGCCTCCCGGCAGGTTCACCGTGATTGAATCCCACAAAGCAATTCGGCTGAAACTCATGAACCCATTTTACTGTTTCCGCATGGCTCAGGCCGCCATCGCCCACCGCATGGTCCATCCAGAAAAACTCAATGGGCCCGTACTGCGTTAAGAGCTCCTTTAATTGAGCTTTTTTCATGGCCGGGTCGATGCCTTTACCATCTTTCCAGCCCTTGCAGTCCACAGCGCCCGGCCAGTTCCAGTCGCCTTCGCTGAAGTAAAGCGCCAGCTTCAGGCCGTACTTGTCGCACGATTTGCGGAGCTTTGCCAGCACATCGATGCCCAGCGGGCTGTTGGTCACTTTCTTATCTGTCGTCTGGGTGTCCCACAGACAAAACCCGTCGTGGTGCTTGGTGAGAAAAAGGATGTACTTCATGCCCGCACTTTTCGCCACGCGGCACCATTGGTCGGTATCGCATCCCGTTGCCTTGAAATAGGAAGCATCTTTGTCAAGGGTCGGGGTCCACTCCTGGCCTGAGAAAGTGCTGAACGACCAGCAGATAAACATCCCAAATTTCAGGTCTCGGATTTGCTGCGCCCTGACTTTATCATCGATTTTTTCCTGACCATCGTCCGAAGGCGAACCGGTCACGACCATGGGTGTCAGCAAAGCCAGTACCGGCAGGATATGAAAAAATAGTATTTTTTTCATGGCTTCTTTGGTTTCTCAGTCCACATAGCTGTATTCTTTTTTGAGCCCCAGCGCCTTGATAGCGAATTCCGCTGGTTTTGGGTGCATGTCAGGCTTTTCGAAATATTCCGCGCCGAACCACTTCATTGGAGTGCCTGTGGCGCGTGGGTCTTCCGTACGCAGCAGGTAGTCGTCAAGCCTTTCTGAAAGTTGCATCATGACTTTTTGGTAATTTTCATCTGTTGCCACATTGTGAAGCTGCCAGGGGTCTTTGCGGAGGTCGTACAACTCTTCTGCGGGCCTTTTGTCGAAGCCCAGTTCAAAAAACTGTTTTACGTCTTCCCTGTCCCTGTTTTTCAGAATGTATATCTTTGTGGGGCATGGATAGTGCAGCATGTGGGCATCCACATCGCCAAACAGCGGCGGATCACCGGCGGGCCATCTGTCTGAATCATAATTCCTGATGTAAAGAAAATCTTTAGTCCTGATGGCCCTTCCTCCATAGCCTGCACCATTTTTACGGCAAAAGGCATGACGCTCACGCGCGGTGACAACAAAGCTACGCTCAGGCTCAATGACGCCACTTTTTCCTGATTTCAGCATTCCGACAAGGCTTTTGGCCGTCATGTAATCAGGCACGGGCAGACCCGCCAGTTCGAGGAAAGTGGGCGCAAGATCGTTCAGGCTGACAAAATCATCAATGACCCTGCCGCCTTTTAGGAAGGCAGGCATTGTGATGATCAGCGGCACTTTGGTACCGAAATCATACAAATTGGCCAGTCCGCGGGGCATCTGCCACCCGTTGTCGCTGCACACCACGATCAGCGTGTTGTCCTCAAGGCCTGCCTCATGAAGTTGTTTGATGAACTTATCCACCTCCACATCAAAAACTTCGATTTCGGCATAATAGTCAGCTATATCCCCGCGAACATCTTCGTTGTCAGGCAGATAAGGGGGAACTTCTATGGCATTGAGGTCAATGTCAGATTTTTTACTCCCGCCCTCGTTGTAAGGTCTGTGCGGATTGCGCGAACTAAACCAATAGCAAAATGGCTGATCTTCCTTCAGATCATTGAGAAAAGCCTCAAATGACTCGTACTTTGTGCCTCCGGGGTTGTGATCCCATCCACCGGCTTTGTAATTGCCAGGGCCCCATCCCTTGCCTTCAAAGCCCACGAAATAACCAGCCTCAGCGAGCATATCTGTATATACCCTGAATTTTGCCGGCAGGGTACCCCAGAGATTAGCTCCTTCTTCGAGGCGCCAGATCTCCTGGCCCGTGAGCATTGCCGCCCGCGCAGGTGTGCAGGAAGGGGCCGCGCAATACGCTTCCGAAAACCGCACTCCGGCCTCAGCCAGTTTATCAATATTCGGCGTTCTGATAACGGGGTCACCATAGCTTCCGAGGTGGTTCCACGATTGGTTGTCCGACATCAGCAGAAGGATATTGGGGCGCGATGGTTCTGTTTTCTTTTTTTCGGTGCATCCATCGCCAAACAAAAGCATGGAAAGGGCAACAAGCAGGAAAATGTGGGTGAGTTTCATGGCCAGGCTTTATGGATTTTGATCAATTAATTTAATGATAACCTCTATCAATCCTCAAATTATATAATTCTCATATTTTTTATACCACGATTCCGGCTTTTGTACAGGGATATGCCCACGATAGATGCAAGAATAATTTTGGTGATATTTTCCTTTCGGAGTTTTGAATTGTTGCTTATCCGTTAGAGAAGAAAGCATATAAAATCACTAATGCATGAGTGAAACT
>WGED01000684.1 GCA_015492915.1 Cyclobacteriaceae bacterium | reverse complement strand
ACTTCATCGGGAATTTCATCCTCAAATTCCTCGTAAGCGTGCGTGCCTTCCTCATGGGAATAGGTAAAAACCCCCAGCCGCTCGAATTTCCATTTATCCACAAACTCCATGAGTTCGTTGAAGTCTTCCTCCGTCTCGCCGGGGTGGCCCACGAGCATCGTCGTGCGGATGGCCATGCCGGGCACCGTTTCCCTGATTTGTGCGAGCAGGCGCTCCGTATTGTTGCGGTCGGTACCGCGCCGCATGAGTTGCAGCATCTTCGTGGAGGCATGTTGCAGCGGGATGTCGATGTATTTGCAGATGTTTTCCTTTGTCGCCATCACCCCGAGCACATCCTCGGGAAAGCCTGTCGGAAAGGCATAATGCAGTCTGATCCATTCGATGCCATCCACTTCGGACAGCCGTTCGAGCAGTTCGGCGAGGGTTCGTTTTTTATAAAGGTCGAGGCCGTAATAGGTGGCGTCCTGTGCGATGAGGAGCAGTTCCCGTACGCCTTTTTTCGCCAAGTTGGATGCTTCCTCCACCAGTTGTTCGATGGGCTTTGACACATGTCCGCCCCGCATGAGAGGGATGGCGCAGAATGAGCAGGGCCTGTCGCAGCCTTCCGAGATCTTCAGATAGGCATAGTGCCGTGCCGTCGTCGTGAAGCGCCCGCCGATGAGTTCGTGTTTGTAGTCGGCGTTGAACCGTTTGAGCAGCGCGGGCAGCTCCATGGTGCCGAACCACGCGTCCACTGCGGGGATCTCCTTTTGCAGGTCGTCGCGGTAGCGTTGGCTGAGGCAGCCCGTTACATACACTTTTTCGATAAGGCCGTCCTCTTTGGCACGGGCATATTTCAGGATGGTGTCGATCGACTCCTGCTTGGCATCATCGATGAACCCGCAGGTATTGATGATGACGATGTTATTTTCGTTGCCTCTGGCTTCGTGTGCTACTTCGAGGCCATTGCCGCGCAGTTGCGTCATGATGATCTCCGAATCCACGAGATTTTTAGAGCACCCGAGTGTAACGATATTGATCTTTGCCTTGTTATTGCCCTTGGTTTTCAATATTGATTTGTTAATGGAATGCAAAAGTAGTAAAATTTCATACCTCCGGCATCCCTTCCATGGCCTCCGTTCATATTTCTATGAGAAAATCATCATTTTCTCATGCCGGTTAGGCTTGCAACTTTGCGGTCAATCCATTCAAATGGATATGTAAATGACCGTAAATTCAATTAAATGGATAAATTTGCGTTTCATTTCGAAAAGCTTTTTATGCTGTTAGAAAAAACCGTCAGTTTTAAATTCAGCCTGCTGCTGATCTTCTTTTGGGGATACTTTTTGCTGGGCTCATGCAAAAACGAAGATTGTGTGTCGGTATTCAACAATGACCTGCTGGTAGGTTTCATCATGGCAGACACCCTTAAAGACGGCAAGGTGGAGTTTAACCCTATCGATACCGTGTTCTACACCATTATGGCCGAGGACAATAAGGATTCGGTTTTTTATGACAGAAATGATCGCAGGTCCACTTTTGCGCTACCGGTCAATCCGGCGGGCAGCAGCACAAAATTCATCTTTCAGGTCATCGATTCCATCCGCTACGACACCCTGTCGCTCGACCCGCTTGATATCGACACGCTTTATTTTATCAACCCTGTGCCACACATATTATCAGTAAACTATGTCCGGAAAGAGCGAATCATTACCGAGGACTGTGGGGTGGAGATCGGGTACTTTGACGTTGAGATCGAAAATAGCACTTTTCCCATGACCACACTGGTTGATGACAGGCTCGAACGATTTAACGAAGTGAATATTGAAATACTTTTTTAGCATAGCGATCCTCCTGCTCTGCCAGGCTGCTTCGATAGGGCAGGCAAGCCGGTTTGTACCATCTGCCATCCGGATAGGGGCCGACCCCGGCACATTGGGTTATATGATATTTTCCAAAAAAAGAAATTTCCTGGAACTTGAAGCCGACATGGATGTTGATCGGTTTTTCGTGGTGGCCGATTACGGCGCCTCATCCTTCAAGCTCGATGAGTCCACATACACATATGACAATAGCGGGTCATACATGCGGTTTGGCGCCGACATCAACTTTATGCACAAAGATCCGCATTATAATGTGGCTTTTTTCGGCCTGCGGTACGGCACAGCCAAATTCCGCGATCAGCTTGATTACAACACCCGGCAGCTGATACAGTCATCTACGGGCTGGCCAGACAGCAGGGAGACGGCTTCCAATACCGGTGCTAAGGCCAACTGGTTTGAAATAAACACAGGACTGAAGATACGTATCATAAAGCAGTTGTACACCGGATTTACGTTGCGCTACAAAATATTCATGAAAGTGCATAAAACCGACGGCGAACTCAGGCCTTATTACATCCCGGGCTTTGGCAAAAACATAGGCTCTTCCGCATGGGGATTCAACTATTATGTTTCCTACAGGATACCTTTCCGCAAAAAGATCATTTACACCGATACACCTGTAAAAAAGAAAAAGCAAAAGAGTAAGCTGAAAACCGAAGAGCAATAGCACGGCCTGGAAACGGGGAGCCATGAAAAAACCACCATTTTTTCATGGATCCGTGATTGATGGTTGAAGGAGACCCACTCACCCCTATCCCTCAGTCATTCTGAACTTGTTTCAGAATCTTGTTGACTCCATGTAATACTGTCCATGTTTCCTTCGGCCTCCCGTTATGAGACCCTGAAATGAATTCAGGGTGACTTCCTGTTTTATGAATTAAAACCCATTTACACCGTCATGCAGGGCGGCATTAGAATCCGTCATTCAGAGGCCGCAGTCTGAAGAATCTGCCGAACCGGACCCTTCACCGTTTCCTGTCAACAGACTCTTCGCTCCACTATGTTCCGCTCTGAGTGACGATTTAAAACGTCATTCAGAGACCTAATTTTTGGGAGTCCCAAACACACAAAATGGGATGACGCATAAACACGTCATCGGTAGGGAGGCACGGCCGAAGAATCTGCCGAATTGAACCCTTCATGCTGATCGGGGTCATGCTGCTCCGCTTGGACTAAGCGGAGGTTTCAGCATCTTGCTATCCATTTGTAATAACGTTCATGTTTCCC
>WGED01000683.1 GCA_015492915.1 Cyclobacteriaceae bacterium | reverse complement strand
CTGATGATCTTTTCTATGACCATCTTTTTGGAAAATTTCGTCACATCGCGCAGGGCGCCATGGATGCCTCCGTTGAACATGTCTGCATAACCCAGTACTTCGGCCTCGTTGATCACGTCTTCCACATCGGTGTCGCTCGCGAGATACATGGTAACGCCGCGCTTCTGCAACTCCTTCAAAAAGTTGACGGCGCCCTTGAGGGTAAAGTCCGAGACATCCAGTTCACCTTCCTCCAGCTTCTTCATTCGCTTATTCACCATCTCCATGAGGGCGTCATTGTAAATCTCTTTGTATTCAAATTTGTCAAGGATTTTGTCTTTAGGCACATATCCGAATTCCTCGACCATTTTGATAAGACCTTCCATCTGGTAGATGGTCTGAATACCCGTGGTTTTATTGATAAACTCACGCACCTGCTTCACTACTTCATTATATCCTGCCTGATCCACACTGTCATACCGGTCGCCGAGGATCGCTCTGATCATCACAGGTTCCATGATCTCTTCCCAGCCCTGTCGAAGGGTGCTGATGGTGCCGTCGTGATCAAACACTGCATGCCTGATCTCTCCCAGCCGGTCGAGCACGCCCTGATCGAGCAATTCTATTTCGGTATCGGGGATATAGATTGCCAGCCGGAAATTGTCGGCCAGGTCGGCATTGTATATGAAATCCGGGTCATTGCTGATCTCCAGTATCTCCTCAGGTGACGCCGTGCCCGTCGTGTACAGCTTCTGCACCGTGACAGCGGAAGCAAAATTGGCAAAAGCTGCCGCATCCTCCGGTTCAACACCCGCGGCAAGGCAGAGTCCGGCAGCGCTGATAAAAGTGTCGCCTGCCCCGACCGTGTCGAGCTTGGTAGTGAGCTGAATGCCCGGAATCTCATGGATGCCCTTTTCATCAAAGACGATCACTCCGCGGCCTCCGCATGTAACAAACACCGGTTTGCCTGATTCTTCAAAGACTTTCGATCCGTATTCCTTGACCTCCTTAAAAGACACGGTCTCACTCGGATTCACCGGAACACCGCATAAAGCGGCGATCTCCACATCATTGATCTTTCGATAAATATTCTTAAACCTGTCGTTGAAATGGCGCGAATCCACGATAATGATTTTATCATCAAACTCATGGAATATTTCATTCGCTCCTTCGATAAAAGCATCGTTGAGGCTGCCGGGAATCTGCTGGTTGAAGATCAGCACATCATATTCCTGCAAAGCGGCCCTGATATTCTGCAATATCGCCCGATCCGTTTCTTCGGACCGCTCATTATGCACTCCGAAATCATGACGCGGCAATTCCTGATCGCCCAGGTAGCGCTTCAGATAAGTATAGGTATTAAAGTTTTCTTTCTGAATGACAAGCGATGACGTATCGGCTTTCAGCGCCTTTAATTGGGCGGTGAGTTCACGACCGTAAATATCATCTCCGACTACCGCAATGGCTTTGATGGCTGTCGGCCTCAGGGCCGAGACATTGGCAACAATATTAGCGGCGCCTCCGGGAGTGTAATAGTGCGAAGCAACTGCCTCGGCTTTCAGCCCTGTCTCCACCGACACTTCCGACCCTCTGGGATCCATCTTCCAGTAAGCATCCACACAATAATCGCCATACACCGCTATGCGCGCCGAGCTTATCCTTTCAATGATCTCTTTTACCTTATTATGATCCATAAAAAATTCTATGAGTTTTAGTCAAACTTATCGTCGATCAAATCGCAGATGATGTGATAGGCCAGTTCATGGACTTCCTGGCTGTGGTTCGTCTTTTGCGAATTGGCACACAGGCACAGATCGGCCATCGCTTCCAGGGGGCTGTCCGTTTTGCCTGTAAACGCTATGATTTTCATGCCTTTTTTTCCGGCTGTCTCCGCCGCGGCGATCACATTGCCGGAGGTCCCGCTCGTCGAAAATGCCCACAACAGGTCTCCCTCTTTGCCTAGTGCCTCGAGCTGCCGCGAAAAAATATCATTAAATGAGAAATCGTTGCCAATGCAGGTGGTCTGGGCAATATCAGTTGATAATGCCACTGCAGGCAGCGGATTGCGCACCTTGCGGTATTTACCGACAAATTCTCCCGCCAGATGCTGGCAGTCGGCCATGGACCCGCCATTGCCGCAGAGATAGACAGTCCCACCGTTCTTAAATGTGTCTGCTACCATGTCTGCGATCTGCTGCACCGTCTCTACACTGTTTTCCTCGAAATACTGAACTGTCTTTTTGTGCTCAGCGATCATGTTTAATATTTTGCTCATTTTGTTTTATTTTGGTTATAAGCGGGAAGCCGGCTATTGCCGGTGAAGCTGGAAGCAGGAAGTTATTGAAAACCGGCTTCGAGCTTCAGACTTCGAGCTTCCAACTTCATATTAACTCCATCACATATTTGTAAAACTGCGGGAAGGTCTGTTTCTGGTTACCCTCCACATAATAGCCTTTACCGCCATAAGCTTCCGGTACGCGCACCACGATGCTCTTCTGGTCACGGAAATAATAACCGGTCCGCGATTCGTCCTGAATTGCATCCCTGCTGTAAGGCCTGATGTCAAAATCGGCCGTGACGATGCCTTTGGGCACCTTGCCGATATTGCCGGTCATGGAAGCGGCTTTCAAAAAAACCTCCGGGCCCGTCACAGCGCTACCTATGTTAAAGACCATGCCCCCATCGGCGAGCTTTTCCATTTCTTTGGTATAAATGAGAAAATCCCTGCCCGAGCACCCGCCTTTGGCCTCTCCGTCAAATGAAGGATGCTGGTCGGTGACATCAGTGCCGATACCTGCATGGATGGTCATCGGGATATTTTTACTGTAACAGGTAGCAAGCACACTCTTTTCCGGATATTTAAATCCCTCCGGTGATCCCTCACACCAGACTAAATCCCACACTTCCTTCCTGAAATCATCCTCTACGATCGTCTTGCCGAGTGCTTCGCCGAGGCCAAGCTGGTATTTATTGCCCAGATTCATGGCGGTATTGATATAGGCGAATTCGTAAGCCATACCGAACTGTCCGCGCTCAAGTGCTTTCGGTACATATTCCGAAGTCTGCCCGATCATCGCCAACTCAAAGTCGTGAATGGAAGTGGCCATGTTGCCCGCCACACTTGTCACCAGATCTCTTTTGACCAGATCAGCCAGTAAAAGCCCCAACCCGTTTTTGATGAGATGTGCGCCTGTAAAGAGCATAACCGGTCGGCCTTTTTCCCTGTGGTGCACCAATTCCCTCGCTAATATCCTCATATTTTCATCGGTATCAGACCTTACGGAGTAGGTCTGCGACAAAGCCTGCTCCGGCTCGAGGAGGTTTTCAAGCTTTACCTTGTTCTCCCTGGTACTGATAGGATATGTTTTGATTTCAGCAGGATCGAATATGCTGTATCTTCCCTTGTATTCCATGTCGTTCAATAAATGTGGTCAAAGTTATTGAAATGTGTGATAGCCTCGGTAAAAATATTCCATTAACTCGTTTATGATTATACCATTTTTTCATGTAATCAGGCCATAAATTACTTAAAAATCTACCTTTATCACATTCGCCTGATTCATTCGTAAAAATATTCTTCTTCCCGCATATAAGGCATTGAAATTCACGAACTAAACACAGAGATTTAATGTTGAAAAAGTAGGAGTTAATTTTTAGCGTAAACGTTCTTTGCTGCTTGATTTTTTTGGAAGAAAATTTTAATAAAAAAAACTCAAGGGATCATCCCAATAGTCATTTTTGAATCTTAAACATTAGCAACGATGACCATATTCACAAAAAAAGATGCCCTGGTATATCATTCCGAAGGAAGACCGGGCAAAATAGAAGTCATACCAACCAAACCTCACAATACTCAGAGAGATCTTTCGCTCGCCTACACCCCGGGTGTTGCAGAACCATGCCTTGAAATCAGGGACAACCCGATGGAGATTTATAAATATACTGCCAAAAGCAACCTTGTGGCGGTCATCTCCAACGGCACGGCGGTGCTGGGCCTCGGCAATATCGGGGCAGGTGCGGGTAAGCCCGTGATGGAGGGTAAAGGACTGCTGTTCAAGATCTTCGGCGACGTCGATGTGTTCGACGTCGAAGTAGAAACGGAAGATCCTGAAAAATTTATTGAAACGGTCAAAGCTATCGCTGTCACTTTCGGCGGTATAAATCTGGAAGACATCAAAGCACCGGAATGCTTCGAAATTGAAGAGCGGCTCAAAGCTGAATTGCCGATACCTGTGATGCACGATGATCAGCACGGCACAGCCATCATTTCAGCCGCAGGGCTCATCAATGCACTGGAACTTACCGGCAAGGATATTTCGAAGGTGAAAATGGTAGTTTTCGGTGCCGGTGCAGCGGCGATCGCCTGCACCAAACTGTACTTGTCGCTGGGTATCAGAAAAGAAAATGTTGTGATGTGTGACAGTAAAGGGCCTGTCACAACAGACCGCACAGACCTCAACAAATTCAAGCGTGAGTTTGCAACCAACCGCAAGCTGAAAAGCATGGAAGAAGCCGTTAAGGGTGCCGACCTGTTTCTTGGTCTTTCGGTCAAAGGGTTACTGACTAAGGAGATGGTGGCTTCCATGGCGCCAAACCCCATCATATTTGCCATGGCCAACCCCAACCCGGAGATCACCTACGAAGACGCCTTCAGCGTGCGCGATGATCTTATTTTTGCCACAGGGCGTTCCGATTATCCTAACCAAATCAACAATGTGCTGGGCTTTCCGTTCATCTTTCGCGGTGCGCTCGATGTACACGCTACCGCAATTAATGAAGAAATGAAGCTGGCTGCGGCCAAGGCGCTGGCACAATTGGCCCGTGAGCCCGTGCCTGAGATCGTGACCAAGGCATACAACACCACAAGCCTCAAATTCGGCAAGGATTACATCATCCCCAAACCCCTTGACCCTCGGCTTATCTATACCGTCTCGGTGGCTGTGGCCAAAGCCGCCATTGAATCGGGTGTAGCCCAGCGAAAGATCACGGACTGGGATGCTTACCGGGAAGAGCTGAAACGACGCATGGGCCTCGACAACAAACTGATGGATGCCGTGACACAGAAAGCCAGAAAGGCGCCAAAGCGGGTTGTATTTGCAGAAGGAACAAACCGCAACATATTGAAGGCTGTGAGGATATTGCTGACGGAAGGGATCGCCAATCCCGTTTTGCTGGGTGAGGAAAGTGTAATCAGGAAAAAAGCCGGGGAGCTCGACATAGACCTGACCGGAGTAGAGATTATCAATCCGGCAGACGACGAAAACGCTACCATTCGAAAAGCCTACGCACAGAAATTATTTGAAAAGAGACAACGCAAGGGCATGTCACTGTCTGACGCCAATGAAGTGATGCTCCACCGCAACTGGTTCGGCCTGATGATGGTTGAAAACAATGAGGCGGATGCATTTATATCAGGCCAGACAGCAAAGTATGTTGACGTTGCCCGGCCAACCCTGCAGATCATCGGCACACAACCGGGTGTGAGCACCATCGCAGGAATGTATATGCTCAATACCAAACGAGGCGCTTATTTCCTGGCCGATACTACCGTAAACCTTGAGATGGATACGCGCAAACTGGTGGACGTCACATTGCTCACTGCCGAAGAAGTACGGAAATTTAATGTAGAACCGGTGATCGCACTGCTATCATATTCCAACTTCGGTTCCACAAGAACCAAAGACACAGAGATGATTGCCAATGCCGTAAAGATATTGCACGAAGAGCATCCCGAATTGATCGTGGATGGAGAGATGCAAGCCAATTTTGTGCTGAACAGCGAAATGCGAAAGAAGAGGTTCCCGTTCTCAAAGCTCGGGGACAAAAAGGTAAATACGCTCATCTTTCCCGACCTCAATTCCGGCAACATCGCCTATAAGCTGATGCTCGAAATGGGTAATGTGGAAGCTACGGGGCCCATTTTGCTGGGTATTAACAAATCGGTACATATCCTGCAACTCGAAAGCTCGGTCCGTGAGATTGTCAACATGGCGACCATCGCCGTAGTGGATGCGCAAAACAAATAGCCGGTCATGCCTGCGCTTTTCGCTATATAAGTGAAAGTGCAGGCTTCTTTCATCCCAAAATTCTCACCAGGATTTCGTTATGAGAGGTTAAAGTACAACTTGTCCCGCCAGGGCGGGAAGAAAATCAGCACGTTTGATGAGGAGGCATAATGCACTTTTATGGTGACGAATCAAACGTGAACGA
>WGED01000682.1 GCA_015492915.1 Cyclobacteriaceae bacterium | reverse complement strand
GTATCTGCACACTGATGGCATAGGTAGGTTTCACGCCTTCCATGCCGAGGCTGCCGGAAGCCAGTGTCTTACTGGTGAGCAAGGGATTGTCCGAAGCGTAGTAGGCATAGCGAACCACAACGTCTTCACGGATGCTTCGCCTGATCTTCGATGCCGACTGGATCGCTTTTTGATAATGCGCCCCTTCCATTTCAAGCCCGACAGCACGCCATGAAGATTTCATGAAATACCGCAGCACATCTACATTCTGGAGGCTGGTGCCGAGCACCGAGACCATGGTGCCCTCAGCCACCAATACGCCCACATTCTCAAAGTCCTCCTTTTTCAGTTCGTTCTCAATCGGATAGTTATCTGCCGTACCTTCAAACACATGGGCCGTCGGCACGATGATATCGCCTTTACCCCCTTCAAGGATGCCTGCCTTGCCCATAATAGAGACGGAATGTATGTTGATGGGATACCGTGTTCCTTCATCAGTCTCGTAAAATTTAAGCAACTCGTCCATGGTTTCATAGGCCTGCTCACCAAAGGCATAGTCCATGATCAGCAATACAGGTTGCTCTTTTTTTATCCTTTTTTCGTTGATGCTCAATTCCGGCGACAAGTGCCGGAGGGGTAACAGCTTACTGTCAATGATTTGAACGGTGATATTGGTGCCTGAAGTGTCTTCGATCTCGGTCATGCCATGTTTTCGTGCAAAATTCATGACCTTTTTCTGCATCCCCTTGTTCTCCTCCTTTGCCAGCTTTTTCGCCAGGACCTCAATACTTTCGTTTTTCTTTGCCAGTACCGGATAGGCATAGAGCGCATTGACAAAACTATGCAAATTGGCACTAATAATATGCACAGGGCGCTCCAGGAGGCCATGTTCAAACAGATATCTCTTAATCTTGGACGCCCATTTCTCTCCATACGTGTGGTGTCCAATCCGCTCCCTCAGTGTCGGAGAGAAAGTGATCTCGCGGGAAAGATTTTTAGTCCGCTCGTCAATGGACACCTTCCCCATCCAATAGATAATATGAAAGAGTGAATTCCTGTCAGGCGAAGAAGCAAATTTTTCATACCCCTGCACAACCTCGTCGAATGTGCGCCCCATGAGCACACTAAGATGCGCGAAGCCCTGTTCTTTGCTGTATTTCTGATGCTTATCACTCCTGCTCACTATCTCTTCCAGCTTTTGCCAGGCCAGCGTTTTACGACCTTTGTGATCTATGGCATGTCTTCTAATCTTTTCGGATTCAATAAAAAGGAAAGTCAAATGCGTGAGAATATCGTAAATATCGCTGCGGCCCCTCGTTAGTTCAATGAACATCTGGTCTTTGTCCACTCTGTAACAGTTTCGTCTTCTCTTGGCGGGGATGATCACCTTAAATCCTGAATTTTCATATCCTTCGCGGGAAATCAGGTTGATCTGGCGACATTCCTCAATTCCGCGCGGCAGCCGGTCGATTACATACAGCAACCCGTCAATCTCTACTTTGTCCTCATCGGCAATTGTTCCATAGATTTCCGGTTTCAGAATCAATAACGCTTTGATAATAGAGCTGCCAGATATACCCATTGGCTTGTAACTGCCCCGAATAAAAAGATGGCGCATAATGATATAAAGCCGCTCAATGGCTGCCCGTGCCTCCTGGGCCTTGCTACGCTCTCCTGTTTTAATATCCATATTTGTGGTTTTATTCATGTAAAAGTAAAAGGAAGACAGAAAAATAACTATTTATCCATGAAAATCAATTACTGAAGATAATCCATGAACTTTCACCGTTACAGCAATTGATTATTCCTCTCACCTTTATTTATAAACCCTGAATATTTTTTCGAGCGCGCGTATTTTTAACCTGATAGGTATCCACGCAAACAGATTTGCCAGTATCCAGTTTACTTTCCCGGGAAATATTTCGAGCTTCCCTTTCAGCATCCTCGGCACAGCAATTTCTGCGACATCTTCGGGCATCAGCACCATTAACTGAGCTTTTTTCCCTTGCGCCCTTAACCTCCTGAGTCCGCTCTCATTGGTGACAACCGGTCCCGGACAAAGAATGCTGATCTTTACGCCGTAGCGCTTTACCTCTTGACTGAGCGCCATGGAATAGGAATAAATAAAATTCTTGGTACCGGTGTACACAGCCTTATAAGGCAGTGGGAAGATTGCCTCCATGCTGCTGGTGTTCATGATATGACAATTTCTCTTTTTTTTCATATCGGGAAGAAAAGCATGGATCAGGGAAACATAAGCTTTTACATTGAGGTCCATCATTGTATGGTACACATCCATCGGGACATTTTCAAAGTATCCTCCTTCGCCGAAGCCTGCATTATTAATTAAATACCTGACAACATACCCCTGCTCGCGACACCAGTCATGCACAACTTTTCCACAGCCTCGCTCCGTAAGGTCAATGCCTAATGCATCAACTTTTACAGAGAAATTAACTTTAATATAACTTAGCGCCTTTTGCAACTCAGGGGTGTCAAGCGCCACGAGCAGCACATTTATACCACGCCTTGCGAGTTCTCTTGATATTGCCCGGCCGATTCCCATACTGGCGCCGGTTACCAGTGCATAATCATTTTTCAAATCCATAAAAAAGCAGTAAAAAAGTAAGGCAAATATAGGTGTGGTATTGTTTATTTAAAAACAATCTCTCTTACCCTTTTCATTGGCCTGTAAAGAAATGATTTTTTGCCGAATCCTTAAAAAAATTATGGAACTCTCCTTATTTTGCATGCCTGAATTAAAATCAGGGATGATGAAATATTCAAATTCCCGCCTGTCATTAGCATGAACGATCTGCAATCAGAAGAATTCTTATCCAGACTAAAAGCTCGCTTGCTGGTCAGCGTACTTGTCATTTCAGTTATTTATGCTACGGTGCGTTATATATATTTCAAGGGAGTTGATCCGTCTCATTTTCCACTCTATATCCTCAATAAGGCTTTCAGTATTTCAGGTCTGTCGTTCCTCGCACTGAGCTACGTCAATTCCAAAACCGACTTACTAAAACTCGGTCAAGAGGATTTGAGGAAAAAAATTTCTCGATTTGCCGGGCTCATGGGGCTTTCACTGGCAGGAATTCATACCATTTTATCATTGATAATTTTCAACCCCGGATATTTTCCGAAACTTTTTGAAGAAACTACCATGAACCTGCAGGGCGAACTGACAATGTTGTTCGGAGCCTTGGGTTTATATCTGTTCATCATCCCCGCTTTGGCTGTGTTCCCCGCAGACAAAAAATCAACCGGCATGAAAAAATGGCGAAAAAGACAGCGAACAGGGTATTGGGGCTTGCTGGCTGTCTTTTTTCATGTTACCGTCATGGGTTACAAAGGGTGGTTGAACATAGAGGGCTGGCCGGGTTATCTCCCCCCCATCACTTTGCTGGCCGCAATAATTGCCGTTTTTCCATTGCTCCTGAGGTTTATAAAAAAATAATTATTAATAGTTAAAACATTGCTGCACTATGCACCGATCCACTCTTACTATCATAGCATTATTACTGTTACTCACATCATTAAGTTGTAAATCCAAAAGGCAAAATATAGACACATCAGGTAATATAACTCCGTCAGTCCAAAAGACCATCGCTGTGTACGGAAGTGAAAGTTGCGATCATTGTATTGACTTTCGAAAACAACTGGATTCTGCGATGTTGAAATACACCTTCTACGATGTCGAAGCTGACGAACGGTATTTTAATGAAATGATGCGAAAAATCCAGTCAGCTAATTACAGGGGATATATCGGGTTTCCGGTCGTGGACGTCGAAGGCAAGATTTATGTCAGACCCGATTTCAGAATATTCATATCCGAAATTAACAGATAATAGTATCGGTACATTCTGTCATTAGAATATTCCATTTGGAATAGCCGGAGGTGTTGCCATCATCCCGCAACATTTTCACTGGTGTTTGAGTTTTAACCCAAAATTCTCACCAGGATTTCGTTATGAGAGGTTAAAGTACAACTTGTCCCGCCAGGGCGGGAAGAAAATCAGCTCGTTTGATGAGAATGCATAATGCACCTCTATGGTGACGAATCAAACGTGAACGAAGTGTCTGATTTTGAAGTAATTTAAGCTCGGAATAGAAAGGTTATTGAGAATTTTGGGTTTAATTAAATCCCTGAAAATCATGCATTTTTTAGTGTATTCATTATTTTAGGGATGCCATTTATTAACCTCCTAACATTCACAACCATGAACATCAAAGACCACGGCCATCATTTTATCGCCATATTCGGTGGAGCAGTAGCGGGTGCCGAAGCAGCCTTGCTGCTTTCCCAATTAGGGTTTAAAATTGTAGTTTTTGATCAGGGTCTTCTGCCTTACGGAAAAATCGAGGACGGATTACCCAAGTGGCACGCAAAACTCAGGGATAAAGAAGAGCGAAACATTGATCAAAAGCTTAATCACCCTAATATTATGTTCGTACCGGGCGTCAAACTCGGCAGGGATATTCACTTTAGGGAGGTTCTGAACTGGGGATTTTCTGCGGTGATTCTGGCTACAGGTGCCTGGAAAGACAGACCGTTACCCATTGAGGGTATAGATGTTTATAATGACAAAAACCTTATTTATCAAAACAATCTCTTGAAATGGTTCAATCACAAACATGAACCCGATTATGACGGCCCGCAATACGAAATGAAAGATGGTACGATAGTAATCGGTGGCGGTCTGGCATCGCTTGACGTAGTAAAGATCGTAATGATCGAAACGGTACAAAAAGCACTGAAAGATCGTGGTATTGAAGTGGATATGTTCAAACTTGACCACGGCATCAGCAAAGTACTGGAATCTCATGGCCTTACCCTCAGGGATCTGAACCTTAAAAGCTGCACGCTTTACTACCGAAGGCGCGCCCAGGACATGCCTCTCACACCGATGCCCACCGATACCCCTGAAAAATTGCAAAAAGCCCAAACTGTCAGACAGAAAATTCTTGAAAACTTTCTGAAAAAATATCTTTTCAGCTTCGAGGCATGTAGTGCTCCATACGATAAAATAGTTGAAAACGGAGCACTGACTGGCATCCGTTTCCAGCGAACTAAGATCGCAGATGGCAAGCTGGCATACCTCGATGAGTATTTTGATGCTCATGCCCCGCTCATTATTTCTTCCATAGGAAGCATTCCCGAAAAAATTGAAGGCATCTCCCGCGACGGAGCGGTATTTAAAATCAAAGACCCGAAAAGTTGCAGAATCGATGGTTTTAATAATGTTTTCGCTATCGGCAATGCCGTAACGGGTAAAGGCAATATCAACGAATCCATCAAACACAGTCGCGAGGTGTCGGGGGAGATCATCGAAAACATCCTTGACCGACAACAAGAAGATTATGAAAACTGGCATCGGTCCACTGCTACGAAGGTGCAAAAAGATATCAGTGAGATTGTCCACGCCGTGGAGCATGCACAGTCTCTCTCTGATGATATTAAGGATTCGATAATCGCCAAAGTGAAAAAATTTCAAAAAAAATCAGGTTATACCGGTGATTATGAAGCATGGATAAAAGATCATTTACCTGTCAGGCTTGAAGATTTACTGTAAAAAGATGAGCAGTAATAAACTGATTTTCCGGTTAAATAATCATAACACTTCAAGCAACGCAGTAAAAGAAATATAAAAATACCTGATGTGATAAATTTAGGATTTTTAAAAGTAAGAGTTGATAAATACTTCTAAATTGACGCCTCGTAAGAATTTCTATGAAGAAAGTTTTTATCATACTTATCATATATAACTTTTGGGGCGTCTCGCATCTCCATGGGCAGGCTGAACAAAAAGCAGACAGTCTGATAAACCTGTTGCAAAATGCATCAGAGAGGGACAGCGTCAAATACCTTCTGCAAATCGGTGATTTGTACTTCCAGTCTGAAAACTACCCGACAGCACTCGATTATTATTTTATTACCATCAAACTTGCTGAGCGCCTCGGCGATCTGACAGGGGCTGCCGACGCTGCAAATGATGTCGGGAGGGTGTACTATCAAATGGAAAATTTTACGCAAAGTCTCGAATATTTTAATAAGGCAAAAAAATATTTCGAACAGACCGGTGACGACCAAAAAATGGGAGGCACATTAAACAACATCGCCCTGATTTATTACGAACTGGATTCTCTGGATCAGGCCATCGATTATTACGATCAGGCATTGGCCATAAAGAAAAAATACAAAGATACCCTTCATATCGGAGCCATCAACCACAATATGGGTTTGGTGTATATAATGCAGAAAAAGTATGATGAAGCTATAGAACATTTGACTTCATCAAAGAAGATATTTGAGAAGTTAGGATATGATAAACATGTTGCCAATGCAACAAATAACATTGGCAGGGCCTATTACAAAAGCGGCCGGCCAAAAGAAGCTTTAAAATATTATAAGGAGGGATTGATGGCAGCCAAAAAGGTAAATTCCGCATTCCTTATCATGGACAACTACAAATACCAATCGGATTCCTATGCCAAACTTGGGGATTTCAGGAAGGCTTATAGCTATACGATAAAGCACTATTTGATGAAAGACAGCTTGCTGAATATTGAAAAGAGCAAGGAACTGGCGGAAATCCAAAAAAAGTATGAAAATGAGATCACGGAACAGGAAAACCGCATACTCAAAAAAGAAAATGAAGCCAATGCCGCAATCATTAAAATGCAAAATATTATCGGCGTGGCTATCGGTGTCATCACCATGCTAGCCGGGATATTGGCTGTATTTTTCTACCGGGCTAATGAAAACAAGCGAAAAGCCAACGAACAGCTAAGACTGCAAAAAGAAGAAATTGAAGAAAAAAACAGACGACTCGAATTGCTATATGAGGAAATATCAAAACAAAATGAAGAAATAAAAGCACAGAAGAAAGAGCTCGAAGAACTGAACGCCATTAAGGATAAATTATTTTCGATCATTTCTCACGAGTTCAGAAGCCCTTTAAATTCTTTGAAAGGAACACTTGCGCTCCTTAAGGCAGGAGCCCTGACGGACGAGGAAATCAATAAAATTTCATCTGAACTTACTGATAAAGTCAACAGCACTTCAATCTTCCTTGATAATTTGCTCAACTGGGCGAAGAGCCAGATGCAGGGCGTTACACCAAAACCTATGGAGGTCGATCTGAAACAGATTACAGAAGAAAATATCCAATTGCTCAGATCGATGGCAGATAAAAAGAAAGTCAGGATCGAGAATAAAATAGAAGAAAATTGCATCATTTACTTCGATCCAAATATGATGAACCTGATCCTGAGAAACCTCATTTCAAACGCCATCAAGTTTTCTGTCCGGGGAGGAGTTATAGAAATTGAATCTGAAAAAGACGATAAGGAATGTATCGTGAGCGTAAAGGACAATGGGATAGGAATTTCCAAAGAGAATCTCGACATGCTGTTCAAAATACAGGGATTCACAACCCGCGGTACCGCCAATGAACGTGGTACGGGTCTCGGGTTGTATATTACCAAAAATTTCATAGAATCGAACGGCGGGAAAATTTGGGTTGAAAGTGAAGAAAACAAAGGAAGCAAATTTTCTTTTACGGTTCCCGTCTAAGTAACTTTATTATTTTTTCAAAGACCCGCTTTATCAAACCTCACTGTAGTTTTTCCCGAAAAACAGATCGTTGTTTTTTCATCCGGGATCAGTATATTATCTTTATGCAAAGTCCTATTGAAATCTTTGCCTAATTTTTTTTAATATGACGTCTAAAGAACGCATTCAGGCGACCCTAAATCACATCCAACCTGATAAGGTAGCTGTTGATTTTGGAGGTACTCCTGTCACAGGCATTCATGTCTTGGCTATAGAAAGGATCAGAAAATATTATGGCCTGGAAGAAAAACCGATTAGGGTGATAGAGCCTTATCAGATGCTCGGTGAGATTGATGATGAACTTATAGAATTACTGGGTGTAGACGTAATAGGTCTAAGTCCGGCTAATAATATGTTTGGTTTTAAGAATCATGGGGAACTCAAGGAATTCAAAACTTTCTGGGGACAAACAGTCCTCGTTCCCAAAGATTTCAATACAACACTGGATGACGCGGGGAATCTGTTGATCTATCCTGAAGGCGACACATCTGTAGCACCATGTGGTAAAATGCCGAAATCAGGTTATTTCTTCGACGCAGTAATCAGGCAGTATCCTATCGATGAATCAAACCTGGACCCCGAAGATAATCTGGAGGAATTCGATCTTCTTTCCGAAGAAGACCTTACTTATTGGAAAAATGAAATAGAAAAAGTCAAAGGCAGCAACAAGGCCATCATCGCCAACATGGGCGGCACTGCCTTTGGAGATATCGCTCTTGTACCCGGGCTCAATCTGAAGTATCCCAAAGGTATTCGCGATGTGGCCGAATGGTATATGTCGGTTATCATGCGGCCGGATTATATCCATGCTGTTTTTGAAAAACAGAGCGATATAGCCCTGGCTAATCTTGAATCGTTTTTTAAGGTGGTAGGTAATGAAATTGATGCCATTTTTTTATGTGGAACCGATTTCGGAACACAGGACTCCCAGTTTTGCGGTCTTGATACGCTGGAGGAGTTATACCTTCCTTATTACAAAAAGATAAACGACTGGATCCACGAGCATACTACCTGGAAGACCTTCAAGCATTCGTGCGGTGCCATAGAGCCTTTTATCAATTCATTTATCGACGCAGGTTTTGATATAATAAATCCTGTTCAGATCAATGCAGCAGGTATGGATCCGGTGCATCTTAAGAAGATTTATGGGGAGAGAATAGTTTTTTGGGGCGGAGGGGTGGATACGCAAAAGGTCCTGGCATTCGGATCGCCAAAAGATGTCAGCAATCAGGTACAGCGCGAATGTGAGATATTCTCAGAAAACGGTGGATTTGTTTTCAATACAGTGCACAACATACAAGCTAACGTGCCGATCGAAAATATTGTCGCCATGTTTGAAACATTGTGGCGATTTAACGGGAGATAAAACAGCGGTAATACAACCCCATACACTGAAAAGTTTTTTTGCATGAAAAAATGGGTATTTTTTTCGCTTTACTATGGAATAAAGTATTACAGGTTAATTTTTTCTTAGAATAAAATATACCATGGACGGGCTACTTGAGAAAATTGCTTTTTGTGTAGAATTTGGAAGGATCAATAAAGCTAGCCCCTACCCCAAATCAATGAAGGGAGAAGATGGCGCTGATGAATTGACACAAAAAGCCATTGAACAGGGTATTAATCCCGCTGATATTCTGAACAAAGGCATGTTGCCGGGCATGAAGCGTGTCGGGGTTAAGTTCAAGGAAAACAAAGTATTTGTACCTGAGGTGATGATGTCGGCAAAAGCTATGAGCACAGCCATGGAGCACTTAAGACCATTTTTTATATCCGGGAGCATAACAAGAAAGGGAACCTTCATCATCGGTGCGGTTGCCGGAGATCTGCACGATATCGGCAAAAACCTCGTATCC
>WGED01000681.1 GCA_015492915.1 Cyclobacteriaceae bacterium | reverse complement strand
GTTATTAAATTATCGGTTTTATTTAAAATAAATTTTCATGAGAAACAGATTATTTTCTTTCGTTGCAGTCATGTCCGTCGTCGTATTGGCTTCAATAGCAGTGCATGCACAGACAATTGTCATCAAAGCGGGCCACATGTTTGATACCCAATCGGCAGAATTTGTTAAAAATCGCCTGATTGTCATAAAAGATGGTAAAATCGAAAAGATCGAAAAAGGCTTTTCTAATGTGCCGGAAGGCGAAGTGATTGATCTGTCGAATTCATGGGTTTTGCCCGGTTTTATGGATGCTCATGTACATCTTGAAAGTGAATCTTCACCGGATTTTTATCTCAATCGCTTTCGCAAAAACAAAGCTGATGTTGCCTATGATGCGGCAGTTTATGCCAAAAGAACCTTGCTGGCCGGATTTACTACGGTGCGGGACCTCGGTGGTTCAGGCGTGAATACTTCGCTGTCGAAAGCAGTGGCTTTGGGGAAAGTGCCGGGGCCGAGGATTTTCTCAGCAGGTAAGTCCATAGCTACCACAGGAGGCCATGCCGATCCCACAAACGGCTACCGTGAAGATCTGATGGGTGATCCGGGTCCGAGAGAGGGGGTGATCAATAGTCGCGATGAGGCGCGCAAGGCTGTAAGGCAACGCTATAAAAACGGCGCCCAGGTCATCAAAATTACGGTGACAGGCGGTGTGCTGAGTCTCGCCAGGAACGGCATGGCCCCGCAATTCACAATGGATGAGTTGGAGGGAATTATTGAGGCAGCCAAAGATCTTGAAATGATCACTGCAGCCCATGCCCATGGCGCAGAAGGGATGAAGAGGGCCGTGTTGGCAGGTATCACGAGCATAGAGCACGGTTCGTTGATGACCGAAGAAGTTATGGACCTGATGATCGAAAGAGGCACTTATTATGTGCCAACGCTCATGGCAGGAGATTTCGTTGTTGAAAAAGCCAGCATCCCTGGTTTTTATCCGCCAGTGGTCGTTCCCAAAGCGCTATATGTGGGAGCACAGATGAAAGGCACTTTTGCCAAAGCATATAAAAAAGGCGTGAAGATTGCCTTTGGTACCGACAGCGGTGTATCACCTCACGGACATAATGCTAAGGAATTTCAATTGATGGTTGAGGCGGGCATGTCGCCTCAGGATGCAATCCTTTCGGCCACATTGGAAACAGCAAAACTTCTTCGAATCGATAATGAGCTTGGGCAAATCAGGCAGGGTTATATAGCGGATATTGTGGCTGTAAAAAGCGATCCGCTTAAGGATATTAAAACACTCCAGGATGTTTCATTTGTCATGAAAGAGGGTGTTGTGTTTAAGAACGACCAATAATGCCCACTGCCTGTGAGGCATGGCACCTTTTGCAGGGCATTCCCGTAAATATAAATAAGAGGTTTGTTTAAAAATGCCTGAATCCTCATGACTCCCGCAACGGGAGTTTGCCAGTAATGGTTGCTGTATTGGTTGTTTTCACCTTTTAATTTTAAAGTCATGCCCTGCAAAAAGCTAAAAGAATACTTGGACAAGTATGATGTGCCCTATCTGACCATCACACATTCACAAGCTTTTACTGCTCAGCAAATTGCTGCTTCGGCCCATATTCCGGGCAAAAACATGGTTAAAACCGTAATTGTCATGATCAATGGCCAAATGGCTATGGCTGTGCTGCCTGCTTCCTATTATGTCGATCTGACCTTGTTGAGAGAAATAACAGGAGAGGGTAACGTACGGTTGGCCAGTGAAATGGAGTTTAAAGATGCCTTCCCTGATTGCGAGGTAGGCGCCATGCCACCATTCGGCAATTTGTACAATATCCCTGTTTATGTTGCCAAAATTTTGACGGAACAGGATGAAATTGCCTTTAATGCCGGCACACACACAGAAGTGATACAGATGAAGTACAGAGATTATGAAAAACTGGTTCATCCACGGGTTGTGAAATTTGCCATGCAATGAAGCACGCTGGACAAGATTTTGTGACCCGGTTGTTTTACAGCCGGGTTTTTTTGTGCTAACTTGGCCCGCAGATACAGATTACATAGCGCAATGGGAAAATGGATTAAAAGATTTTTGATGATATTTTTTGTGGCCATCATCATTTTATTGGTTTGGATATATAGTAACGTTCGCGACAGACATCCCGGTTATTTTGTTGACCTGAAAGTTAAAAATGATGAGGCGGGCCCTATCAGGGTAGGCTTTTCGGCAGTGAGTATTACGCCTGAAGTGGCCGATCGTTGGACTGATGTAAATGGTGATGCCAAGTATGATCCCGATGATGGAGATACTTATGAAGACCTGAACGGCAATGGAAAATTTGATGCTGTCTGGATAGCAGGATTCAGCAATAAAAGAGCCGCCAATGGCATAAATGACAAAGTATGGGCGCGAACCATGGTCGTTGATGACGGCAAATCACGCATAGCCATGACCTCCATTGATGCCATCGGTTTCATGAATGATGACATCATTGATGCCAGGCAGTTAGTGAGTGAGGAAGCGGGCATCACGTATTCCGTGATTAGCTCTACGCATACCCATGAATCGCCTGACTTGATTGGAATGTGGGGAAGCAGCCCTTTCAAAAGCGGGGTCGATCCGGAATACCTGACGATGGTCAAGAAAAATATTGCTAAATCCATAGAAGAGGCCGTGGCCAATCTGAAACCGGCGAAACTAAAGATGGCAATTAACCCCCGGGATGCCATTGTAGTGGTAAAAGATACGAGAAAACCGTATGTATTTGATGAAGGGCTCAGGATGATACAAGCCATCAGTACAGAAACCGGAGAGACATTGGGTACGTTGGTTGGCTGGGCTGATCATCCGGAAACACTCTGGAGTGAAAACCTGTTGATAAGCTCTGATTTTCCTCATTATGTCAGGGAGGGTATTGAGAATGGAGTAAAAAAAGGTGACAGTGTTTTACATCCCGGCGTTGGAGGCATAGCGGTTTATTTTAACGGTGCCGTCGGCGGGCTTATGACTACCCATCCCAGCCTGAGTGTCAGAGACATTTTTACAGGTGAAGAATACAAGGAGCCTACTTTTGAGAAAACAAAAGCCCAGGGCGATTTTCTCGCCTATCTGGCATTAAAGGCACTCGACAGCTCCGATTATATTGTGGAAAAAGCGGGAATATCCATTCGTGCAAAAACTATAAGCCTGAAATTTAAAAATCCTCTTTTCCGCCTCGGTGCATTACTGGGGATATTGAAAAGAGGTATGACGGGATGGATGGAGGTAAGGTCTGAACTGGCTGTTTTTTCAATAGGACCTGCGCATTTTGTCACAGTGCCGGGTGAAATATATCCTGAAATCATAAACGGTGGGGTAGAGGCTCCGGAAGGTCGTGATTTTGAAATTGAACCCGTAGAAGTTCCCTATATACGTTCACAAATGAAAGGAGATTTTAATTTTGTGTATGGCATGGCCAATGACATGGTTGGATACATCATACCGAAGAGCCAATGGGATGTGGAAGCGCCGTTTACATATGGTAGGAACAGTGCTCCTTACGGTGAGGTAAACTCATTAGGGCCGGAAACTGCACCTGCTGTACATGGTGGATTGCAGCAATTATTGAATGAGTTTTATCAATGATAATAAAATAGTTACGCATAAGAATAAAAAAAATACCAAGACTGACAACCAGCTTATGCGCGTGCCCATGAGAATGCATTTATTTTTTAAGATCACTTTTTTTCTGATGCCATCTTTTGGCATTGGATACGTGACTGCCAATCATATTTCACCTGAAGAGCAGATCTATTTTAAAAAAATAGGTATTTCAGACGGTCTGTCGCAGGCCACAGTAAACTGTTTTCTGGAAGATCATCATGGGTTTATCTGGATTGGGACTGATGATGGCCTCAATAGATTTGATGGTGTAAATTTTAAAATTTACAGAAGCGGTAAGGCTGAAAAAGGAGGGTTGTCAAACAGCACTGTGGTTCATATTTTAGAACAGCCAAAGGGGGTCTTGTGGGTTTGCACGACATATGGCCTCAATAAGCTTTCTATAATGACGGGAGAAATAGTTCATTACACCGACTCCTCAATTAATAATCATTTCTCATCAGTCTTATACGATACATTGAACAATATCTTGTGGATAGCAGCGAATGAGGGCGGTGTAAAATACCTTGATATTGCAGAGGATGAAATAAAATCAATTGATGATCCAACCCTTAATTTCGGGGTTGTCCGGTACTTGCTCCTGCTTGATGAGGAGAATTTATTAATCGGGACACTGAGCCGGGGTATATATAAACTCAATACCAAGTCTAAAACTGTTGAGCCATTTCTGAATGATGATGCCTTACATGGTAATTTACCACGTAATAAGATAAGAAAAATCATTCGTAGCGGAGATAAATTGGTATTTGGCATAGAAGGAGCAGGTGTGTTTTTTTATAATCTGAAAACCCATACAAGCAGGATTATCAGTCAACAGAATTCAAACCTTTCGACGAATCAGATATATACTTTGGGTAAGGATGCTTCCGGAAATATTTTAGTAGGCACGGACCAGGGAGGCCTGAATATCATTGACAAAAAAAACATGTCGGTAAAGGTTTATAAACATGATGAGTTTGATTTCAGGAGCATAAGCTCTGATGTAATCAGGTCTATTTTCACTGATTCGCAGTCCAATATATGGATTGGGACCTATTACGGAGGGATAAATTACATCAATAAACAAAGCAGGGGCATTTATTATTATGGCAAGCATCCGCTCAAGCCTAATTCGTTAAGCAATAATCATGTGACGGCTTTTGAATTGGCTGATGATGGAGGAATGTGGGTCGGGACCGATGGGGGTGGATTGAATCATTTTAAGAACGGAAAATTTTGGACTATCACAAAAGGTGCAAGTATCAAAGATCTGAATGACAATGTAATTATGTGCCTCAAAAAATCCGGAGATGGCAAATTGTATATAGGGACTTTTCGTGGTGGTCTTAATGTACTGGAGAATGGTAGGGTAGAAAAGTACACAAGCAGTTCAAATGATCCCTCGGCAATAAGTGATAATGCCGTATGGGCAATACAGATAGATAAAGAAGGGAATGTATGGCTTGGAACAAATAACGGATTGAACAAATTTGACCCTGAGACTAAGAAATTTACCGTTTTCAAACCTATACTCGATGACACATATCAGAACTCGAGAAACAATACCAGGTCTTTACTTATTGACAGCAAAGGCAATCTGTGGGTGGGGACATTTGGTGGGCTTGGGAAATTTAATATTGAAGATGAAAAGTATGAATATTTTATAAATACCCGAGATGATGGATCGGGTCTTGGCAATGACATCATTGTAAAAATATTAGAGGGCCATGATAACAAACTATGGCTGGGCACTTACGGTGGCGGATTAAATAAATTCGATCCTGAAACCGGCAGCCTGAAAGTTTATGATGATAAGAATGGTTTGCCAAGCAATATTATTCAAAGCATTGAATTGGATTCACATAAATTTTTGTGGGTTTCAACCATGAAGGGACTCGCAAGATTTGATCCGGATAATGAAACAACCCAAATTTTAGATGAATCTTATGGGTTGCAGGGCACTGTCTTCAAACACAATTCTTCTTTTCAGACTGATGATGGATATATGTATTTCGGAGGGATCAGGGGATTTAATATTTTTCATCCGGACAGCATTACTTTTCCGATAGTTTCAGGAAATATCATATTCACGGATTTTCAGATATTCGATCACCCTTTAAAACAGGGTATAATGAACCTGAATCATGCAGGGGAGAAGAAAATCAGTATTTCCTATCGAGATTCGAGGTATTTTACAGTTTATTTTTCCATTCCAAATTATGTGATAGCAAAAAAAATCAATTTTGCCTATCAACTTGCCGGGTTTGAGGACACATGGCATTATATCGGAAATGAGAGAAAAATCACTTTTACAGGCTTGGGGCCGGGAGATTACGAATTGCGTATAAAAGTCTCATCCAACAATATCTGGAGCGATTCCTATGATAAATTGAGTATTAGCATCGTTCCGCCATTTTACAGGCGTGCTGATTTCATTGCCTTCTGTGTGTTATTGGTTATTGTATTAACGGTGAGTTTTAATGTTTACAGGACACGAAGATTTAAGTCGCGTCAGGTTGAACTGGAGAAACTGGTCGAGGCAAAAAACAGGGAGATTAAAATCCAAAATGATGAGCTGAAAAGGCAAAATATGGAATTGGTGAAAACTCACGGGCTATTGCGTGAGGCAAATGAATCGCTTGAAGAAGAGGTTAAAAAGCGCACGAGAAAACTAAAAGTGGCAGTAAATAAACTGAATAAAACTGTAAAAGAGCTTGATAGGTTCGTGTATAGCGCCTCCCATGACCTGAGCGCTCCCCTGAAATCAATTAAAGGCTTGGTAAATATTGCAAAGCTGGAAAATAGAGATGATAACCTTGAACTCCATCTTCAATACATTGAAGGAAGTATCTTAAAGCTTGAAGGTGTTATCGGTGATTTAATACAGTTTTCACGCAATAGCCGCCTGTCCATAATTATGACGGAACTCCCACTACTCAATTTTGTCAAAGATGTTTTAGATACTTTCAAATATATGCCGGAATACGAGCAACTGGATATCACAATAAACATCCCTGATGATGTCAATGTGCGCTCAGACAAACAGCGATTACAAATGATATTATATAATCTTATCGGCAATGCTATCAAATATCAGGATACCAATAAGAAAAGGCATTGGATCAGGATTGAATATAAAAAACTTGAAAATGGTTGGTCTGTTGAAGTATCTGATAATGGAATCGGTATTCCTGATAGTCATCAGTCTAAAATTTTCAGCATGTTTTATAGGGCGACGGAAAAATCCACAGGGACTGGGCTTGGGTTATTTATTGTAAAAGAAGCTGTTGAAAAATTAAGCGGTACCATATCGTTAAGTTCAAAAGAAGGTGAAGGAAGCTCATTTATTGTTGAATTCAGGGTTTAACCGGATTACTATTCATTTAAATTGTGTATATATTGACAGTAATTCCCTTGAGATCAAAATGACGTGACTATTAAGTGAATTTTTAATTTTTTTTTGTAAAGAGTTTAATTAAAATGGCCGGTCATTTGGCAGTTGAAGTCACATTATGTTTAAAAGAATAACGTATTCAATTGTACATTTTTTTGAGTCTTTGTCCGGCAGATTTTTAGCTTTAGCCGCAGTGATAAATCTTGAAATCACAAAAGGAAAACGCAATCCTTTATCTATTCGGATCAGAGCTTTTTTTCTTGGTTATACTTCCACTATGCTGAAATTTTTCAATGAAAATTTCCAGGATAAATACCGCTATACCATAAGTGAATTTGAAAGCAGATACAGGATATACCGGATAAATGAAAACTACGGGATATTACTGGCAGATAAGCAGATTGCATATACATTCTTTCATGACTTCCTGGAGTTTCTTCCCAAGCTTTATTTTCATATCAATAATGGTAATTTTATTGAAAACGGGTCAGGAGGAAAATCATTTGCGGACTTGATGGAAATCCTTCGAAGGGAAGGAAAACTGATCGCCAAAGCCACCAGAAGTTATGGGGGGAGAGATATTTACCTGTTAGAGTATCGAGAAAATGACAGCTTCGCCTTTAATGGAAAAATGGTTTCCGAAAAAGAACTTGTTGATAAAATGTCTGCTTTGCAAGGGGATCATATCGTGACTGAATATGTGAAACAAGCTGATTATTCTACCAAAATTTACTCTTCATCGGTCAATACTATCAGAGTACTTACGCTCTATGATTCCGAATCCAGAGAATGCTGGATTGCCGGCGCTGTGCATCGCTTTGGGACAAGTCATTCCGGTTATGTCGATAATGTTAGTAGCGGAGGAATGGCCGCCATAGTTGATGTTGAGACCGGGATAATAGGAGATTGTTTGATCAATCCTGTAACAGAAGAAAAAGTACATATGAATTCTCATCCTGATACCGGTACTATCATTACAGGTACGATGGTGCATAATTGGTCATATATTAAAGAGAAAATTTTGGAAATGGCGAGGTATGCATTTAAAAATCCTTACATAGGATGGGATGTGGTTCCCACTGAAAAGGGATTTAAGATAGTTGAGATCAATGATTGTCCTGATATACAGCTCATCCAGTTTTTTACTCCTGTATTAAAGGATGAAAGGAACCGACGTTTCTTTGCCAAATACAAAATCAAGCCGAAAAAATAATCTATCCTCCGGCCCTGAAGAGAACTGTGGTCATCAAAATCACACTATTCTCATGAAGTTTTGATGTTTTTCGGAATAATCATCATTAAACCCAAAATTCTCAATAACCTTTCTATTCCGAGCTTAAACTACGTCAAAATCAGGCGCTTCGTTCACGTTTGACTCGTCACCATAAAAGTGCATTATGCCTCCTCCTCACACGTGCTGATTTTCTTCCCGCCTTGGCGGGACAAGTTGTACTTTAATCTATCATTACGAAATCCTATTGAGAATTTTGGGTTAAAAGTTTTATCAGTTATCATCTGAATAGAAGTTCCCGGATTGTTAGCCGGGACTTCTAAAATTCTGAGAAAATTTGTAACTTTTGTTCGGGTTAACACCCTTAATGATGTCTGATTTTAAAGGTCTATAGAAGTATTTTCTTCATGGTTTTACGCCATCCCTGACCTGCTAAATTCAGGAATGGTTTTGCACTTTTGGATTGAGAGCCTAAACACCCAAAAAGATGGTCTCAAGACGTCGGTTTCTCGGCTATAGTATTGCCGGGATGTTTACTATTGCTTCAGGTTGCAGACCGCCCGATTCTCAGCAAGTTTCGTCACCGCCGGCAAGTTCGTCTCTGAAATCACAATTCCTGGACTCAAAAATGGGATTAGCGGGGAAAAGGAACTATTTGCTCGGATATCCTGTCAACATGAATACTCCGCCGGAAGGATTTTTTTCATGGCGTCGTCAGCTCCGCAGGACAGGAATAGGTGATTTCTCCTACAATAATGTCGGGAATCCTTTTGCTGAAAGCCCCATACCTTTTCACACCCATGATTTTGAGCGGGAGCTCATACTCAGGTTTGCTAAAAACTATGGTTTTCCGGCCAATGACACTTGGGGTTTTTTGTCGCATAGCGGTACCGACAGCAATATGCACGGCATGTATATGGGGCGTACTGTTTTAAAGGCCCGCACGGGAGTTGAGCCGAAGTGTTATTTTACGAAAGAGGCACATTATTCCATACAAATACTTCGTGATTTGCTGGGGATGGAGAGTATATATGTTGATGCCTTGCCGGACGCATGGATGGACCCCGCTGACTTGAAGAGTAAAATATCCGAAAATAAGAATCATCCGGCATTGGTTGTGGCTACCATTGGCACAACTTTCAAAGGAGGGATTGATCATATTGATGAGATAGGAAAAGCGGTCGAAGGTCATGAGCATTATATCCATCTCGATGCCGCCTTGTTTGGTGGCTATCTCCCATACACTGACGGCAAAAATCTGGTGCAGTTTACGGATAGTAGCATTGCAGAAAGACGCTATGATTCCATAGCCGTTTCATGCCATAAGTTTTTTGGCTTTCCCTCGCCGGCAGGGTTATTTATTACTACCCAATCCAATTTTGATGAGTTCAACAAGGAATACAGCAATATCCATGACCCTGAGTATATCGGTCATGTGCCTGGAACGATAACCTGCTCGAGGGATGCTGTAAAACCGGCAGAATTCTGGTATTTTTCCAATGCCGGGGATATGCGTCGTCAGGCAAAAGATGCGCTTTTTATCATGGAAAACACAACATTTCTCATGAATGAATTACTTAGTCATTTCCCTCATTTAAATCCCGTGCGGTCCAACAGCTTGTCTAATACCGTATATTTCAAAAAGCCTTCTGATGAATTGGTGCGTAAGTATTCTTTGGCTACCATGCATCTGACCTCGAACAGCGAGAGGGATGAGTATGCTCATGTAATGGTGATGCCGCATGCAAGTAAAAAGGTCATAACGGAGTTTCTTGAAGATATGGACAAACATATGAGGAATTGACCATTCTGTGAGGCCTCCGGAAAGCGAAAGATGGCAAGGGGCATGAAAAATCACTGTTTTCTCATGACTTGATTGGTCGACAAGGCATCATCAGCGTAATTCATGCCTGTTATAGCCTTCTGCCTTCCAATACCGGCTGTGGCGATATCATTAATGCAAAAATATCGTTAATAATAATGGAAGTATTTAATGGAGGAATTTATCATGAAGAGAATATTCATAATATTATTATCGATCGTTTTTCTGTACGGATGTGCTGCCGGGCCTGGCAAACTCACGAAAGTAAAAGACAAAAACCTTGTAGAAATTAAAAAAGAAGGCGATACAGAATATGAGGTAATCGTCATGGATCCGGGTTTTGATACGTGGTTTCAAACTACCTGGAGCCCTGCCAAAGACCGTTCACTGGAATATTATAAGCACTGGAACCAGCGATATGTAAGCGCGTGGAATGAAAAAGTGAGAAGGTCGCGATCAAACGATTTTTTCGACACGGAGATCAATTATAACCCGGGGACCAATTACGGCATTGAGGTGGAAAGGGTATTATATTACTACTTCAGATGGGTCGATACCAAGCTCGGTATTCCGATCCTTGATACGCCACCGCCGGGAGGGATTTTATGATCTGCACTTCATGGAAAAACAGTGATTTTTCATGCATAATTGAGGTAAAGGGCATCAGGCCCTTTTTTTATAATTGTACACTGCCATGCTGAGAATCACCACAGCAAAGCCTGCCATGACAATAAAGTCATTTTTTATGTCGGCAAAAGTGCTCCCTTTGAGGAGGACAGCCCTGATCACCTTCACGATATAAGCGATCGGGTTCAACAGCGTGAGCTTCTGTGCCCACACGGGCATATTTTCAATAGGAGTAAAAAGGCCGCTCATAAGGATAAAAATAACCATGAAGAACCACGAAAGGAACATGGCCTGTTGCTGTGTGTCGGCCATGGTAGAGATAAGCAATCCCAGACCGAGTATAACCAGAAGATAAACCGCAGTAAATCCATATAACAATCCCAGGCTGCCGCTTAATGGTATGTCAAACAGCAGTTTGCCGATTACCAGTCCAAAACTGAGTTCAAAGATCGACAGAATCCAAAATGGCGTCAGCTTGCCGGTAAGAAAAGCTATCTTACTGACGGGCGTCACATTGATTTGCTCAATGGTGCCGATTTCTTTTTCGCGAACTACATTCATCGATGACAGAAACATACCCACCATTGTTACGAGCATGGCCAGAATACCCGGCACCATGAGATTTTTATACTCCATCTCAGGGTTAAACCAATACCGTGTTTTTACCTCGACCGGAAAAGAAGCTTTCTGTGGCAGGCCATTCCATTCCATCGCAATCTCATCATTGAATTTTCTGATGATCTCCGAAGCGTAGGTGTATGAAAGCGAAGCCGCCTGTCCGTCAATGCTGTTCACATCGAGCATGATGGTAGCGTTCTTTTCTTTCTGGAGGTCGCGGGAAAATCCATTCGGGATCCTGACCAGAAGCGTTGCCTGGTTGCGGTCAAGTGCCTCCATGCCATCCTTAAAATCAGTTCTTTCGCCCATATTGTGGAAATTTTTGGAACTGTTAAATCTGGCGAGCAGCCTTTCCGACTCTTGTGAGCGGTCACGGTCAACAATGACATATTTAATATTTTTCAATTCAAAATCAGCGGCATAAGTCAGAATTACCAATTGAAATACAGGCACAACAAATATGATGGGAAGCATGCCCCTGTCTCTTAAAATCTGTTGAAATTCCTTTCTTAATAGATATTTTAATATCCTCATTGCAGCCTGATTTTGTATTTTTTAATACTCAACCCTATCAGAAACAACGTCATCCCCATTAGTATTGCTGTTTCTTTCCACATGTACTCTATGCCTAATCCCTTGAGCATGATGCCTTTGATAATAACTAAAAACCAGCGGGCCGGAATGATGTTGCTTATCACCTGCAGGGGTACCGGCATGCTTGAAATGGGAAATATGAATCCGGATAATAAAATAGTAGGCAGCATCATCGAAAACAGCGATAACATCAGAGCGGTTTGCTGAGTATTGGCAACCGTGGATATGAGCACGCCAAGGCTCAACGCAGTAAGGATGAACAAGAGGCTTTCGAGAAACAACAACATAACACTGCCGTTTACCGGAACCTCAAAAACAACATAAGCTACTAATAGTATCACCGTGGCATTCAGAATTGACAGCAGAACGAAAGGCGCCAGTTTGCCAAGAATAATAACTGATGGTTTTAACGGTGAAACATACAATATTTCAATAGTACCGAGTTCTTTTTCCCTTGTGATCGAAATGGACGATAAGGTAGTGTTGACAAGCATGAGAATGATAGTAATAACTCCCGGAACAAACATCAGCACACTTTTGAGATCCGGATTATAATGCCAGCGAACACTGGTGCCGATGGTCTCTATGCTAACCGGATTGAGGATTTTACCTTTCATCCACGTCATAATAATACCTTTGGCGCCAGCAGCGAGAATAGTGGCCAGGTTGGGATCGGAACCGTCGGCGATAATCTGAATACTTGCTTCTCCGCGATAAAAATCTTCTTCAAAATTTTGAGGAATCACAACGGCAATGTGTGCTTTGCTCTTTCGGAAAACGTCAAGCATTTCCTTGCGGCTGTTCACGCTTTCGGTCAGGGTAAAAAACTCCGAAGAGATCATCTTGTCAATGAGTGCATTGGAAAACTGACCCGGTGACTGGTTCCAGACCATCATTTTGGCATTTTCCACTTCTGTGGTGATAGCATAACCGAAGAGGATCAATTGCGCCAGTGGCATGCCGAACAGCACGAGCAACGTCCGCTTGTCGCGGAAAATGTGATGGAACTCTTTTTTGACAAATGCTCTGAACTCTTTCATAAAACTTTATTCGGTCCTTGTACTGGTAGATGCCAGTTGTACAAACACATCGTTCATATTTTTTTTGTGATATTTATCCATTAAGGCTTTTGGCGTATCCAGATCCCGCAATTGCCCATCCACCATGATAGATACACGATTGCAGTATTCGGCTTCTTCGAGGTAGTGTGTTGTCACAAAAACAGTGATGCCCCGTTCTGCAGCTTCATATATCATGTTCCAGAACTGCCTCCTGGTAATAGGATCAACTCCGCTCGTGGGTTCATCAAGAAAAACAATCTCAGGTTCATGAATAATGGCAATAGAAAAAGCAAGCTTTTGTTTCCATCCGAGAGGCAACTCCTCCACCCGACGGTTGGCATATTCCTCTATACCGAGCTCAGCGATGAGTTCTTCCCTGCGCTGTTTGATTACTTTTCCGCGCAGGCCATATATTCCACCATAAAACCGGATGTTTTCCCGGATCGTCATATCCTGATAAAGCGAAAAATGCTGGCTCATATAGCCAATATGTTTTTTGATTTCATTCGGCTGGGTATTTACATCGAAACCGGCTACTGTTGCCTCACCAGCCGTGGGTCTTGATAAACCGCACATCATTTTTATAGCCGTAGTCTTGCCGGCACCGTTGGCGCCGAGAAATCCGAATATCTCCCCTTTCCGTACATCAAAAGTAATAGCATCCACTGCGGTGAAATGGCCGAATTTTTTGGTGAGTTTGTTCGCTATGATTACGCTGTCATTCTGCATTTTCTGCTATATTACTGCTGACCATCAGGTCCATGAAACAGTCCTCTATTTCAGGTTCACCCAAAGAAACACTCACATCCTCAATGCCCATGGCTTTCAATCGATCTGTGAGGGAAGAGGGATCAATTGTTTCAGGGGCATAAAGGTGAATTTCCTGTCCGAATGAATAGGCCTGCCAGTCGTACATTTCCTGCAGTGCATTCAATGCTTGATAAATACGTTGCGTCTGGATTGCATACATCCTTTTGTCGAATCGTCTGATGATGCCTTCAGGGGTATCGACCATGAGAATTTGGCCATTTTGTATCAGGGCAACACGGTCACACAGTGAAGCCTCATCCATATAGGGGGTTGATACGAGTATGGTTACTCCCTTCGACTTCAGGTTTTTCAGCATATCCCAGAATTCCTTTCTCGATACAGCATCCACTCCGAATGTGGGCTCGTCGAGCACCAGCACTTTTGGTCTGTGGATCAGCGCACAGCTCAATGCCAGCTTTTGTTTCATGCCACCGCTCAGTGCGCCTGCGCGCCTGTCTTCAAATGGTTTCAACTGCTTGTACACATCTTTAATAAGGTCATAATTCTCTTCGATGGGTGTCTGAAATATCGTGGCAAAGAATTCAAGATTTTCTATGACGCTGAGGTCTTGATATAGTGAAAACCGGCCCGGCATGTATCCGACGTTGCGCCGGACATATTTATAATCTTTCACCACATCGTGCCCGTCGAAAAAACAATGGCCTTCGTCAGGCAGTAATACGGTAGTGAGTATCCTGAACAGAGTGCTTTTGCCGGCGCCGTCAGGGCCGATGAGGCCAAACAATTCGCCTTCGCCTACCTCAAAGGAAATATGGCTGACGGCAGGATAGCCTTCGTATGATTTGCCGATATTTTCGTAGCGAACCATTAATTACTTTTGTTGAGCCACAGTTCTCCCGGCATACCGATTTTGATCCGGCCGTCATTTTTTACCCTCAGTTTCACGGCATACACCAAGTCAACTCTTTCTTCTTTAGTCTGTATGGTTTTTGGCGTAAACTCTGCTTCATCTGCTATCCAGATCACCTTACCGGGATATTCGATCATATTGCCACCCGGTCCGTCAATCTTTACTGTATAGGTATCACCGAGCTTGATACCGGATAATTGTGAGCCTGCAACGAAAACGCGAAGATTCATTTCGTCGATGTTGGCAATTTTGTATAGCGGCTTGCCCGGTGCAGTAAATTCATGAGGTTCGGCCAATTTTGCGAGCACTACGCCGTGCACAGGGTTGACGATGTGGCTTTTTCTTATTTTTTCATTCAATTGCCTCAGTTTAGCTTCTATGGCAAGAATCTGTGCATCGATTGCGGCATATTGAGATTTGGCATTCCTTATCTGCTGTTTTACCACATCTATCTGGCCATTGATATCATCGAGCTGCTTGGTGGTGGCAGCCCCGGAGTTGATGAGGTTCTCAACCCTTTTTTGTTCCCTCACGAGATTGGCCATCTGACTCTTCAATACACCGATTTGTGTTGAAATGTTTTGCCGCTTGCTTGCAGTGGCCTTGATATTTGCTTCCAGTTCGGGCTTGAGAAGATATAATTCTATGGTGTCGATGTAGCCCACGAGCTGACCCGATTCGTATTTCTCACCTTCTTTTATGTCAAAAGCCATGATCTCGCCAGCTGTCTGAGCGGAGATAACCGTCTCGTCCACCTCAAAATTGCCATAGGCATCAGCCAGATCATCGTTGCGATTGCAGGCCATGGAAAAGAACATTGCTGCGGTTAAAAATGCTATTGTAGTTTTCATGATTTACTTCCCTTGTATTGTCAAATAATTTAATTCCGCTAAAATAAGCTTGAGTTCATGGATGGCACGGTTGAGCCGCGCCTCTTCCTCCTGGTTGAGTTCTGTGAGATAATCAGTCGATGTAATGGTTCCGTTGTCGAGCTCTGATGCTTTGATCTTTGATATCTCAGCGCGCAATGCGATCATCTCCTCATCTCTCCGGAGGAGGTCTTTCATTTTGGCGATTTCCTCACGCTGGCTCCTGAGTTCGGCCAGAAGCTGGGTTCTGGCCCTGTTTTGTTCCATAAGGGCGATGTTCTGATTGATGGTCAGGATTTGTTTCTCATTTTTTGATTTGCCATAATCGATGATGTTCCATTTCAAACCCACACCGATCATTGCCATGAATGAAACCTCATCTTTGAAAATATCATAACCGGGATAACCTCCGCCCAAACTACCGAAAGCATTGATACGGGGATTTCGGCTTACACCTGTCAACTTTTTCTGAAGTTCATAATTCTCGATCTGCATATTCAGCAATTGAATTTCAGGTCTGGAATCCACGTTCTCTTCGAAAGCAAGGACAGGCTCCGGTTTGGACAGGTCATGAAAATCAGACAATTTTTTTCCCGTAATCTCACTCAGGGTCACCAGCAGGGCCTGCCTGCTGTGTTCCACCTCCCTTATTTGCTGCTCGATTTTCATGATCTCGGCCTCCAGCGATTTGATATTTACTGCCGGAACGGCCCCGAATTCACTGGCTGATTTCAAGACTTTGAGGCGTTCCTTGACTACATTTAGCTTTGACCGGAGCAAAGCGATATTGTCAGAAGCCAGCAAAGCCGACATATAAAGGCCGGTGACTTTTGATTTGATCTTAACTTTTTCGGTTTCGATCTTTTTTTCGAGGATCGAATACTTTGATTTTTCAAGTTTTCGTTTGTGCGCCGTCATGCTGCCATCATAGATGGTCTGGTTGAACTGTACGAGCAATCTGTTGAAATTGAGCGGCACAGAAGGTATATCAAGCCCCGGAACATTGACAGGAATGGAAATATTTTCATTCTGCCAGGTGAAGCTGCCATCGAGCAGAAGTGACGGATACCAGTTTTTAACAGCATTTTTATCGGCCAGTTCAGCCGACTCCCTGTATGCTGCCGCCTGTAATTCATATTGATAATGGTCGTAAGCCCATTGGATACACGAATCGAGTGATACCGGTGTGGAGGCAGCCAGGCCCATCGGTATCAGCACCGTGATGAATAATAGCCATTTCTTCATGTCAGCATATTTTTTAATGTTTTCTTAACTATTTCTTTTCTTTCCATGATCAAATGCTCCGTCTTTTTATTATCGCCGGTCACCTCATTGAGAAGTGGGGTAACCATAAACGGAAAGGCACTTAATGAAATGAGTGTAAGGAAAAAATGGAGCGCCAAATCGGGGGATTTGTCCATAGAGAATGATTTGCCGGCTAATTGAATGATTGATCTTACTTTTTCATCAAATCCGAGCTCTTTGAGAATTTTTGGCTGGCGGTTCATTTCCGAAATAATAAATACGGGGACATATCTGTTTTGGCTGATGATATTGAAATAAGCATCTGTAGCCATTGAAATTTTTTGATCAATAGTCAGAATATTGTCACTAAAAATTTTTTCAAGATTTGCAAAAAGGCCACTGCTCACTCTGTTGAAGACCTCTTTGAAGATCGCCGCCTTGGTTTTGTAGTAATAATGCAAAAGCCCTTTGTTTACCCCGGCCTCATCTGCCACCATCTGCATTCTGACGCCTTCGAAACCATGTTTCATAAAGAGTAATTTTGCAGATTCGATGATCTTTTCTTTGGTGGTCATGGCGCAAAAGTAAGACAAAGAATTAACATTATTACCCAAATGGGTAAAATATTTATCCAGTTGGGTAAATGTTTATTGCACTGAGAAAAAATCGGATTTTTCCGCTGACGTTAATCGGTCAATCGACAAAAATGACATAACTTGTCAAGTGCTGCCTGAGCGGCTTTTTATTAGGTTATTTAAATAAATTTTGATTATTGCGGCAGCTATCATAAATGCGTTCAGTATGAGTTTTAGTCGATTTTTTATTGGAATTGCAGGAAGGGACAGAATTATGGTATTGGTGCTATCCGCCTCATTGGTATTTACAGTGTGGGGATGCGGTCCTGAGAAAAAGGACAAAAAAGCAACCGGCAGGCTTCCTTCACAGATGAGGTACAGCATGATGTACAATGAATATGTAGGCAGCGAGGAATGCAAATCATGCCATGAACAGGAATATAATGACTGGGAAGGATCGGATCATGACAGGTCCATGATGATTGCCACCGACAGTTCGGTGCTGGCGGACTTTGACACGACGTTCATAAGCTCGGGAGTCACTTCCAGATTTTACAGGAAGGACGGCAAATTTTTAGTCAATACAGAAGGCCCGGATGGTGAATATGGTGATTTTGAGATCATTTATACGTTTGGCGTCAGGCCGTTACAGCAATATATTGTCGAATTTCCAAAGGGCAGGTTTCAATGCCTCCGAACAGCTTGGGATACAGAGAAAAATAAATGGTTTGATCTTTATCCCGACATGAAAGTGGTTCACGATGAGTGGATACACTGGACACAGGGAGGCCTGAACTGGAATACCATGTGCTCCGATTGTCATTCCACCCTTGTCAAAAAGAATTACGATCCTGTACGTGAATCCTTTAATACCACTTATGCTATCATTAATGTGAGTTGCGAGGCCTGTCACGGTCCGGGCAAGGAGCACGTGAAAATCACTTCTTCTGAAGCATATAAACAGAACCCCGAAAGCTTTGCTGACATTGGTAAATTGTATATGAAAAAGAATGCTATGCCCGATCAATTGGTGGATGACTGCGCCCGGTGCCATTCGCTTCGTACGCAGTTTACAGAGTTTTACGATCATTCGGGTGTATACATGGATCATTACGCCCCTGACTGGCTGAGAGATGATGTTTATTTTGGTGATGGGCAGATACTGGGTGAGGTGTATGTTTACGGTTCGTTCATTCAGAGCAAAATGCATTCGAAATACATCACCTGCACCAATTGCCACAATATTCATTCACTGGAGTTGAAGTTTTCGCTTGAAGACAATCAGTTGTGTCTGCAATGTCATGAGCCACCAAAATACGATTCTGAAAAGCATCATTTTCATAAGGAAAAAACGGAGGCGGCCCAGTGTATCAGTTGCCACATGCCCGGGCGCTACTATATGGGAAATGACTTCCGCAGAGATCACAGCTTCCGTGTTCCGAGACCTGACCTGAGTGTAAAATACGGTGTGCCGAATACCTGCAACACGACCGGCTGTCACGACGACAAATCCGCTCAATGGGCCTCAGACGCTATAGTGAATTGGTATGGTCCGGAAAGGGCGAAGCATTTTTCAGAAGCATTGGCTTTTGGCAGAACGCGTGACCCGCGGTCCATTCCTGCCCTGATCGAGCTTGCAGCCGACACAACGCAGCCGGGCATTGCACGGGCCTCTGCAGTGATGTATCTGAGGGAGACATCAAACCTGTCGGCATTCAATACCATTTCGAAGTTATTAAAAGACAATGATCCGATAGTACGGTATTATTCAGCCAGATCCATTGATATGCTGGTGCCGGAAGAGAAAGCGAAATTTTTGGCGCCGTTGCTCAGCGACAAGGTCAGATCGGTCCGTATTTCTGCTATGAGTTCTATGATCGATGTGCCCAAAAATCTACTCAGTCTGAAAGAAAAAGCTGACTACGACAGCGCATTTAAGGAATATTGGACAGGGTTGCAGGTTCGCGCAGATTTTCCCGGAGGCCAGATGGAACTGGCAAGATATTATGAGCGAACGAACAATATTCCCATGGCTGAAAAGTCGTATTTGAGAGCCATCGCACTTGACAGCCATTTCAATCCGGCGAGGCTCAATCTGGCTTCTATTTATTATTCGCAAAAGAGGTTTGATGAAGCGGAAGCGCTGTTCAGAAAGATCATCGAACAAGAGCCTGAATTCGGGCAGGCATATTATTCTGTCGGACTTTTACTGGCAGAACAAAATAAAATGAAAGAAGCTGCGGAATATCTGAAGATTGCTACAGAGAAAATGAATTTTAATGACCGTGTTTTTTACAATTATGGTTTGGTGCTCCAGAAACTTGGCAATGATGAAGAGGCGGAGCGCATATTTAAAAAAGGCTTGCAAGTCAATGCAGATTCTGAAGCTATCCTTTATGCGTTGAGTTATCTGTATTTCCAACAAAAGCGACTGAGAGAAGCCATTCCGTTATTAGAAAAGCTGGTGACGAACAATCCGCAAAACGGGCAGTATCAGCAAATGCTCAATGCGATCAGGCAGCAATTAAGTCAGCCGGGGAATTCTATGGGAAATTGACGATTATTCGAACAATTTAGTGCTGAGGTATCGCTCTCCGGTATCGCATACGATAAAAACGATCAGCCCTTCATCAAGTTCACCGGCTATTTGCAGAGCGCCATAAAGTGCTCCGCCGCTACTCATACCTGCCAGGATGCTCTCTTCCCGGGCCAGTCTTCTGCTCATTTCCGAGGCCGCGGCATTGCTCACATCCACGGTTCTGTCAACTCGCACAGGGTCAAAAATCTTTGGCAGGAATTCCGGTGACCACCGCCTGATGCCGGGGATGTTGCTGTCGCCGTCCGGCTGGCACCCTACGATTTGAATGTCGTTATTTTGTTCCTTGAGGTATCGGGATACCCCCATGATGGTCCCTGTCGTTCCCATGGCCGAGACAAAATGTGTAATTTTTCCATGAGTTTGCTGCCATATTTCAGGTCCTGTGGTGCTGTAGTGCATCAGGTAGTTGTCGGGGTTGGCAAACTGGTTGAGGATGTAATAACCTTCTTCCGCAGCCATCGTTTCGGCCAGTTCGCGTGAATATTCAATATTTTTTTCTGCTGGCGTCAGAATTACTTCGGCGCCGTAAGCCCGCATTGCCAGCACGCGCTCCCTGGTGGCATTTTCAGGCATTACAAGTGTCATTTGCAAACCCATTTTTGAGGCAATCATAGCTAATGCGATGCCTGTATTGCCGCTGGTTGCTTCTATGAGTTTATCTCCTTTTTTTATTTTCCCACGTTCAAGAGCCCCTTTTATCATGCCGTAGGCAGCACGGTCCTTGACAGATCCCCCGGGATTCAGGTTCTCGAGTTTTGCATAGATTTCAACATTCTTTGCCTGCGGAATTCTGGTCAGTTTTATAACAGGCGTATTGCCTATCAGGTCAAAAATGGTCATGGTTATTTGAAAATAATGACGTCCGGATTTTTATCACCTTCAGAGTTATGCATTTGTGCCTGGTAATAGATTTTAGACCCTGGAGGAATGCTCTTCGTAAGCCATACATTACCACCAACGATGGAGCCTTCTCCAATCACGGTGTTACCGCCGAGAATTGTGGCTCCGGCATAGATCACCACATTGTCTTCAATGGTCGGGTGACGTTTAACCGAGGCATCTTCCTTCTTCACGCTGAGCGCACCGAGGGTCACACCCTGATAAATCTTGACATGATTGCCGATCACTGTCGTTTCACCGATTACTACGCCTGTACCGTGATCTATGCAGAAATAATCACCGATGGTAGCATTGGGGTTGATGTCGATGCCGGTCTTGCTGTGGGCATGTTCCGTGATCATTCTGGGAATATTTTCCACGCCCAGGCTGTGCAGGAGATTAGCGATTCTGTATCCTGCAATGGCATAAAACCCCGGGTAGCAACGGATTACCTCCTCACGTGACTTGGCAGCCGGGTCTCCTTCGTACATTGCGGTTATGTCGAGCTGCAGCCTGTCGTATATTGACGGGATTCCATCGAAAAATTGCTCGGTGGTTTTCTCAGGGTCAATATCCTCATTTCCGGCATTACGTGAAAGAATCTGGACCAGTTCCAGCTTAATGATCTGGATTCTTTTGGAAAATTCAACATAATCTATAACGTGCGTGCTCGCAAAGTTCGGAAAGAGAATCCCCAGCAGGTCACGGTAAAATTGTGTGACCAGTAAGGTAGACGGGCATTTGCCGCAACCTTTATGTTTTTCATATATTTTCTGAGTAAATGCAGAATCCATGACTTTATGGTTAGGAGCAATTATTTAACTAAAATTCAAATGCGAAGTTGCTAAATTATAGGTTTAATTTTTCATAAAACGGTTAAAAACTTATCCCGATGTCTTTGTTTTAACATTGCCGGGTTTCTGATGAGGATATTTTAAAAACCAGCCGGGTTAAGAATTTCACTGCTAATAAATGTTTATGACATAACCAATTTCTTCGATAGTGAATTGCCCCGATGAAAAAATGATCTCTCAATATTTTTGATATACTGGATGAAAATGTAGGTTTGGCATTTTAAAAATTCAGGGCATGAAATATACGATACTTGGAAATACAGGACTTAAGGTGAGTAAAATCTGTCTGGGCACGATGACCTTTGGCGAACAGAACACTGAAAAAGAAGCGCATGAACAGTTGGATTATGCCCTGGCACAGGGCATCAATTTTATTGACACCGCTGAATTGTACAGTGTGCCCGGCAGAAAAGAGACTCAGGGTTCTACGGAGCGATTCATCGGTACCTGGCTTAAACGACGGCCGGACAGAGACAAAATAATTTTGGCCACGAAAATCACGGGACCAAATGCGGGACTGAGTTATATCAGAGATCCGTTGAATTTTTCCGGAGAACAGATCACAAAAGCGTTGGATGGCAGCCTGAAAAGGCTGCAAACTGATTATATCGACCTGTATCAGTTGCACTGGCCTGAGCGCAAGGTGAACAGTTTCGGGCAGTTGGGATTTGAATATGACAAGGATGAGCAATGGGAAGATAACTTTCTCGAGATCACCGAAAGTTTAAATGAACTCCTTAACCAGGGAAAAATCAGGCACTGGGGCGTATCAAATGAGACCCCATGGGGATTGATGCATTATTTGCACATTGCAGAGAAACATGGCCTTAAAGGGCCGGTAAGTATACAAAATCCATACAACCTGTTAAACAGATCGTTTGAAGTCGGGCTTGCCGAGGTGTCAATCAGGGAGAATGTGCCGTTACTGGCTTATTCGCCCCTGGCATTCGGACTATTATCAGGCAAATATCATGACGGGTCGGATGTATCAAAGGCTCGTATCAGGATGTTTCCAAAACTTTCACGGTACTCGTCAGATCACATTTTCGAAATAGCCGGAAAGTATATAAACATAGCTGAAAAACACGGACTTTCCCCGGCAGGTATGGCACTCGTTTATGTTAACACCAGACCTTTCGTATGCAGCACGATAATTGGCTCGACGACCATGAAACAACTGGTTGAGAACATTGACAGCATTGACGTAAATATTTCCGGTGATGTGCTAAATGAAATTGAAGAGGTGCACAAAATGTGCTCAAATCCGGCGCCCTGATAATGTCTCCTGCATGATGTTTTGACATAAAATAGCTGTTTTTTCATGGACTGTGCTGAATAATTCCTAACTTAATAACAGAATGTTGGGGTCATGAGAATTCTGTTAATTTTGTTATTCGGTATTATGGCTTGGGAGATAAAGGCTCAGGAGGTTTTTACTTATCAACAAGAGACTGTTCTCATACAACCCTCTTCAGAAATTTTGCTGAAAAAATCATTCAAATTCCAGGACCTGAAGTTGCCCCGGCAAGTAAACATAATTTATTTGAACAGCCCCGGCGGGTATTTTCAGCGCAGTTGGATGCTCGATGAGAAAAGTGTGGCTGTGTCAACAGGTTTTATGCCCGCAGTATTTTTTATGCCAAATCGCAATTTTCTAGTCGTAAGTGGTAAAAATATCGAGGGCAGAGATTCCTTCAACCCCTATGGTGCCAAAGATATGCCTGCCGCACTTTTTTTTGGAGCGTTTAATAATTTTCTCTCCCGCTTTCGCTGGAATAAGAGATAACCAATCTGCCCTAAATACTTGTATCACAGGCTCATTCCCCGCACATCCTTATCACTGTAATATTTCCACATAAAATCAATTATTACTCTGTGGTTTATACTATAAGTTTGAAGCATTAATTTAAAGAGGAATAAACCATGAAGTATTTAGCAGGATTATTAATCGTAATATTTCTGGCAGGAGGGCAGGCATTTGCTCAGAAGAAAAGCACATTGAAAATCGCAAACAGAGCCGAAAAGCTGTTTCAGTATCAAAGCTATAGCGAGGCGCTCCCGCTATTTCTCGAGCTCGAAAAAGAAGGAGCGCAAATTGACTATTTGAACTACAAAATTGCCAAATGCCTGATCGAGTCGGAAGAAGTAAATGATAAGGTAAAATCTTTAGATTACTTTTACAGAGTCAGGGAAAATGAGTTTGATGAATTGCCGAGAAATTATTACCAGGATCTTGGTGACGCATTTTTTATTGATGAGCAAATTGAACAGGCACTCCTGAGTTACAATAAACACCTTGATTTGGTTCAGCGCGATAAAAGAGCGTTGGCATTGGTGAGAAGAAAAATTGCCACCGCCAAAAGAGCTTTTGATCTTATGCGCATTCCTAAAAATGTGCGTATCGAGCGGCTGGGGGAGAGTATTAATTCAAAATATACGGAGTATAATCCTGTAGTTTCAGCCGACGAAAGCGTCATGGCATTTACGCTGTTAAGGCCTGTTGAGAGTCAGACAGGAGAGCGACTGGCGGAAGAAATTTATATTTCCTATAACAAAACAGGAGCATGGTCAATTCCTGAAAAGGTAGAGGTCAAGACTGAAAATAACTATGGAACTGCGGGGCTATCTCCTGACGGCCAGGAGATGATGATTTTCATTGGTGACCGTACAAGTGGTTCCATTTACAAAATCAGAAAAGAAGGTGATGGCTGGACAAGACCCGTACCTGTTTTTGCCAATATTCAGTCGAGGTACATGGAGAGTACAGCCAGCATAACTCCTGATAATCAGACAATTTATTTTGCCAGCAACAAACCGGGCGGATATGGCGGGATGGACATTTACAAAGCAGAAAAAAGAAAGGATGGAACCTGGGGCAGGCCTGTGAATCTCGGTCCGCCGATCAACACCAAGGCAAATGAAGACGCGCCATTTATTCACCCGAATAAAAAATTATTATTCTTTACGTCCGATGGTCATGAGGGAATGGGGGGCAATGATATCTATAAAACAGAATTAGTTGATGGTCAATGGACGGAGCCTAAAAACATGGGCTATCCCATTAATACCACGGCAAATGACAGCTATTTTACGCTGATCGCCGATGGGGCACGTGGATATTTTTCATCCGATCGTAAGGGTGGCTATGGGGGCCAGGATATTTATGTTATGGATATGCCGGAAGGGTACGAGACCATCCCGCTCACCATGATCAAAGGCAAAATCCTTGATGCAGAAACGGGCAAGGCTCCACTGACTAAAATATACATGATCGATGCGGAGACCTCGGAAAAAATAGACTGGGTGTATCATCCCAACAAAGAGACAGGCGAATATCTTGTGATATTGCCTCCGAATAAAAATTATGACATGATCATAGAATCGGAGGGTTATTTACCTTATACACTCAATATTGATGTGCCCAACCAGACTGAGTTTTATGAGCTTTACCAGAAAATTTACCTAAGAACCATAAAGCAGTTTGATGTGGTGGTAGGGCAGGAGATAGAGGTGAAGAATGCCTTCTATAACACACAAAAGGACCAGGTAGCAAGCCTTCGTAAGGTGCATGAAGCAGCGCTAATCGAACACGATAGCATTGATGTTTATGAACTGATGGGTGATCTGATTGAGGCGGGCGACCAGGAAGCTATAGACTATCTGGTGGAATTGATCATGATTAAAAATCCGATTGAGGATGTAGATTTTGATAATGAAAATGAAAAGATTCAGTCAGCAAAGAGAAGGTATTACTACGATGAGAGTGATGAGAGTAAATTTGAGGTGAAAAAAGTGGATAGTGAAGTGATCTACTCTTTGCCGACAATGTTTGTGTCGGAGGAAGCAGAAGAACAGAAAAAAAACTCTGCCGTTTCTGAAACAACAAAAATTGCTGTACCGGATAAAGTACTCAAAGTGTATTTCAATGCGGGTAAAAGCAACTTGAACCCGAAATATGAGAAAGATCTCGATACCATTCTGAATAAGTTGAAAGAGAATGAGGGGTATGGAGTGGAGATATCCGGCTTTGCTTCATCTGAGGGGGATGAGGAATATAATAAGAAACTCTCTAACCAAAGGGCTATTACCGTACTCGATTATCTTAATCACCGCGGCATAGTACGCAGAAGAATTGTGGCCAGAGGATACGGCGAAACGCATAACGAAGGTGTCAGCAAAGAAGAGAGCAGAAGAGTGGAAGTCAGGATTATCGACCTCAATCACCTTCGCCAATAACTTGTAGTACCAACCACCTGAAAATGAATGGATTTACATTATATTGAAAACGTGTTGTGAATTTTAAAGCGTTTTCAAAATGAAAGTCTCGTATTACAAAATCGATGGGTTAAATGTAATTGCGGTTAATAAAAAAGTGTACGGAATGAATTTTGAACACATGCCTGAATTATCATAGGAATACGGATACTTTGGTGTTTGGGGT